>DATLVJ010000480.1:0-4904 GCA_035577585.1 Candidatus Limnocylindrales bacterium | reverse complement strand
CCGTCGCCGACCACTGTCACTTTTGACAGAGAAGATGTGACCCTGCCGTTCGGAGCGCTAAGTGTTAGTTCCCAGATAATTTGCAGCAGTCCTGAGCAACATCCGTTCCCTTTGCGTTCCAAACGCTGGAATCTTCGTATGATTCCGACCCTCAAATGCTCACAGCGGCAGAGAAGTTGCCTTGGGAGCCCTTTCTCTGAACATGGGCAAGTTAGACGTCTGGCTGTGGCGTGACTCTTGATTATTGTCTGCACAAGAGGCACACTCTACTGGAGCATTGCGGAAGGTTCCCATCCCCAGGGAACCGAGAGAGATCCTGGGACACATACCACTGTCGTTTGCGCTTATCACTCGTTCCAGAGAGAGTAGTCCAGGAGTCAAGCCCAATTTCCGAGACATCAAATCGTCCGCGAAATATTACGCGGATTCTGACAGTGGAAGACTTTGAGCCCTATCGTGTTATTGTCTCTTCGCTTCTCCAGACGCGGCCGGATTTGCAGGTCATCTGCGGAGTTTCGGACGGATTGCAAGCAGTCGAAAAGGCGCAGGAGTTGACACCGGACTTGATCCTAATGGACATCGGGCTCCCTGGGCTCAATGGAATCGAAGCTGCTCGTCGAATCCTCACGTTGGTTCCCAGCTCGAAGATTATCTTTCTTACCCAGGAATCCTCTCCGGAAGTGATAGAGGAAGCGATCAGCTTAGGAGCGAGGGGCTACGTTCTGAAAATGCAGGCCGAAGCTGATCTATTGACAGCAGTGGATGCGGTTCTTCAGGGCAAGCAATTCTTCAACGATGGCTCAAATAGTAGCAACCGGTAATTCCTCTTGTTTCGAACCAGGGAAGTACATCTCGGCTAGCATGGAACTCGCATATTTCAAGCTCTTCTGGCATCCGCGAGCTCTCTGACAAGAATAAGAGGGACAGTGGCATGAATTGCAGTTCCCTTCTGAGCCTGTGAGTCGATGGAGAGTACGCCGTCCACGAGTTTCAGCCGCTCCCGCATGCTTGCTATACCTAAGCCGTGTCCCATCATAGCCTGCTCGACATTAAATCCGGTTCCCGAGTCCCGCACAGTAAGTTCGATCTTATCCGAGTTGTAGGTAAAGGATACTTGTAAATGCGGAGAACCGCTGTGTTTCTTGGCGTTTTGCAGACTTTCCTGAAGCACCCGAAAGAGACAGAGGGAGATCTCCTTGGACAAGTTCTTCGGAACGGCTTCGCCATTAAAATCAACACGTACACCTTGGCGTTCGGAGAACTCTTTGCAGAAAGCGCTCGCGGCGGCAGCAAGGCCCAGGTAGTCGAGTTTTGAAGAATGCAAGCGATGCGAAAGAGCCTGAATGTCGTTCCCGAGATCTATGATCTGTTCCCTAACCTCACTAATGGACCGGCTTGCTCCGGCCACATCCGCGAGCAGGCCACGTTTCACAATATCCAGAGTTACGGTCAGGAACGCCAGGCGCTGGTTGATATCGTCGTGAAGCTCTCGCGCAAGCCAGGTGCGTTCCTCTTCATGCGCTTCAATAAGTCTACAACTCACACTGGAAAGGGCCTGTGCCGCCAGTTTGTGTTGTGTGACGTCGAGACAGGAACCGATATAGCCAGCAAAGGAACCATCGGGGTTGAATCTGGGTACACCGAAGTCAGCGATCCAACGGTATTCTCCGTCATGACGGCGCAAGAGGTACTCCATCTCGAAAGACAAACGTCGCTCGAAGGCTGCTGTGTAGGTATTCCAGCAGCGCTCCCGGTCATCGGGGTGGATTCCGTCGGCCCAGCCGTTGCCCAATTCGGCCTCCAACGATCGCCCGGTGAACTCCAGCCAGGGGCGATTGCAGTAGTTGCATAACATGTCGGTGCCCGACATCCAGATCATCACCGGAGCAGTGTTCGCAACCAGACGAAAGCGCTGTTCGCTTTCGCGCACCGCGGCCTCCGCCTTATTGCGCAAGGTGGCGTCGCGGATGATTACTGTAAACAACAGCCCCTCACCTGCACTGGCTTGGGAAATGGAGGCCTCGATAGGGAATTCCTCGCCATTGGTCCTCAGTCCGAAGAGGGCGTCGAGGGGGCCCATGGCGAGATCGTTAATTCCGTGCTGGCCAGCGTGGCGAATATGCTGCTCGAGTGCAAAGTGAAAACGCTGCGGAATGAAGCGGTCGATGGAACTGTGAAGAGCTTCCTGCGCTGCACAACCGAACATAGCTTCAGCCGCGGCGTTGAAGACTACTATGTGCTGGTCGCTGTTGACAGCAATGATGGCATCCATGGCCGAGGCGACGATACCTTCCAGGCGTTCCTGGCTCTCTCGCACCCTCGCCTCCGCGCGCTTACTGTCGGTAATGTCAGCGATTACGGAAAGGGCGCAGCGCTCGCCGTTAACCTCAATCAATTCCGCCGATCCTAGACCAGTGCGCACCTCTCCACCCTTGGTGCGATAGTTGACTTCCAGGTTTCGAACGTAGCCATCGTCCAAAAGCCGTTCTACGAAGCGCGATCTTTCCCCGGGATCGACCCAGAGACTAAGATCGGATGGAGTTCGGTCAATGACCTCGTCGCGCCGCCAGCCGGTGTAATTCTCGAATGTTTCATTTACCTCGATGTAGCGATCGTCATGGACGCTGGTGAGAGTGAGTGCGAGTGGGCCCTCGCGAAAGGCGATGGAGAATTTTTCTTCCGACTTTCTCAGCGCTTCCTGTGTTTTTCTCCTTTTGGCCCATTGCCATAGCAGCGCAACAATAATCGCAGTCTGAACCAAGAGCAGGAGAACACCAGCAACAACCAACTGGCGATACGCCTCCCAAAACGTTGACTGCCGGTTGAGTACGATGCTGCCGGCGGGAAGATTGCGCTCTTTGAGACCCCAGCGCTGCATGGCCCGCCAATCAAAGGTGAATGCGTCAGCGGCTGTGCCGATTGGGATGTCCTGGACTTTCTCGCCCTTTAGAATTCGCGAGGCGATCTCGCCGACAATTCTGCCTTCAGCGGGGAGACTTTCCAGATAGCCTCCCACCTCGCCGTGCCCCAAGTCCGAATCACATAGGCTGAAAACCGGGGCGTTGGCGGCAGCAATAATTACAGGACCAGCCTGAGATGGGCCAATGTATTCGGTCCCGTCCGCGTCTAGCCCGAGATGGGTATAGAGGACAACAGTGTGGGGCGGCAGATGCTTTAGCTGCTCGAGGAGAGTTGGCATATCTAAATCTGTCAAATACGTGAAATTCAACTTCTGTTCGTAGCTGTGAAGACGGATTTTGTATAGCGATTCCAGGCGCCTATCGAAAGGTGATATCCCCCCGACCACCACAACGTTGTGAGTGTTTGGCTGGAGGTACAAAGCCGCTTCCAGAGTTTTCTCTGGTTCGTATCGCTCCCACAGCCCGGTGAAGTGCCCATCAAGTATAGGATTGCCGGCCTCGACCTCGGCAGCTCCTCCGAACACAATAGGAATGTCTGTGAAAAACTTCTCGTGCGAATCGACCAGGAACTTGAGGGGAGCAGGACCGAGCGCGATGATCAAATCCGGTCTGCGATTGCGATATTTATGTATGTACCAGTCACGGAACTCCTGCTGCGCGAGCGGATCTGGAAACAGGATGGTTTCGAAGTACTCGTGATAAAGCTCAATCTCGTATGGCGTGCCGGCCAAGGCTTCGTGCAACACCTGGTCGACGAGCCCAACAGTGGGAGAGGACAGACCCAACTCGTAGAAAATCAGAACTCGTTTCACAGGATTTGCTTGTGCGCCACTGATTACAGGTGATGAAAGACAACCGAGAAGAGCGCAAATGGTCAGTTTCACCAGCCGGATGGCGTAAATGAGGATGCCTCGATTGTACGAGGCAACACGCGAAGGTGATGAGGAGAGGGGTCTCATGCGCTAAATCGCAAGGTTATAAAGTGGGCGGAGCAGAAGCCGTGCTATTCGGGAAGTGTACTACAAAGATGGCGGCACCAATACGGAAATTGGCTCAGGCTGAAGCTCGCTCGAACTTCTCTCGGAGTTGGGTCAAAGGCGCAGGGGAAACACCCGTCACCTTACCCGGCCGAGAGAAACACGAACACAACTCGCAGAGAATGACTGGACGTCCACTTTAGCACTCAAGTGACAGAGCTAATCTGGACTGGGTCTTGCTAGCCTCCGCTGCCAGCCGGGGGCACTCTACTTCTTGATTGGCGGCGGATAATTTTTCAAGAGTTTCTCGGCAGCCTTGGTGATGTTCTTCTCCCGCTTTTCCGGCTTGGCTTTGGGGTCCAAGGTTTTGGAGGCCTTTCCGCGCCATACCAGCTGTTTTTGGGCCGAATCATACATACTCAGGTCAAGCTGACCAATATAGATTGTCGAGGTCGAACCGTAAGTCGTGGTTGTGCTCATCCCGCCGCCATGCCCATACCATCCTCCGCCCCAGCCGGAGCCGTAACCCCAGCCAGTGTTGTAGGATGTGAACTGTTTTTCAGTGCCGATAGCAGTCTGATAGCCGATATAAAGATCGGCAGGGTCTGCATCCGTTTTAGTCAAACCTTTTTTGGCAAGTTCGGTGTCCAGAGCAGCCGTCAACTGCTTTGCCATCAGTTCATCAACTTGGTCGGCTCCCTTGATCGGCACCCATTTGTAAGTCCTGTATTTGGAGAAATCCTTGTCCTTGTCGAAATCGTAGCGAACGTCCTGGGCGTCGACGACACCAACAACACCGAACAAAAGTAAAAATAGGGCAAGTAAAACAGACGCAAGAAACGTAAATTTTTGCATTTCTATGTTCTCCTTTTGCTGCACAATACTGGGCCCGCCCCCAATCTCGCCTCACCAGTTGTCATTTGTCGCACGCCATGTTTTGTCTGGGTTGTAAAGCTTCAGTTCGGCAAACAATTTGAGAGTGTTCGGGCCCAGGTCCTTCTGATAG
>DATLVJ010000479.1:0-4486 GCA_035577585.1 Candidatus Limnocylindrales bacterium | reverse complement strand
GACGGGAAAGATTTATCAGCTGAGCGACACGCAGTTTTCCGATGACGGCGTGGCGATTTCCAGCTACTACACGACGCACTTTTTTCCGGAACGGGCGGTGGAGAGTTCGCTGGGGCTGGGCGCGCACCGGAAATTGTTCAGCTACCTGACGATGTATGTGGAAGGCGCGGGGAATCTGGCGCTGACCAGCTTTGTGGATTCGGAAAGTGCGGCGACGGCGCAGCAGCCACTGGGGATGAGTTCGCCGGGGCTGAAGGATTTGGAGTTGCCGATTAATGTGTTGGGGGAGCGGGTGGCGTTTCAGGTGGGGACGAATCAGGCGGGGGCGTGGTTTAAGGTGCAGAGGTTTACGCCCTCGGTAAAGGTGGATCCGTGGGCGCCGGTTAGAGGAGTGAATTGAGGCGGCGGTAGCGATCGGTTGGAATTCTTAGCTACATTTGGGAGAACCACATGAATTGAGGTCCTTCGCGTCCCGGTCGGAATCGGGGCGCTCAGGATGACGACGCTTCGGGTGTCTGTGGCGAATGAATTTGGGTGGATTGGTTAAGACCGTAAAAGCGGTGGCCCTGCCACCGCACTCCAAAAAGAGAGGGTGATATGCCGAGTTATGGAAATGTGTTGCCGCCGGTGTCGGTGGGATTTGGGGACAGCGCGACGGTGATTGCTTCGACGGACGTGATATTCCCGGCGCCGTACAAGAGCGCGCAGGTGGCGCTGGCGCCGGCGTTCAGCAGCGGTAAGGTGCGGGCTGCGGTAGAGATTGTTTGGAGCGGGGCTCCGGGAGCGATTTCGGTGCAGTTTCAGACGGCGGACACGGATATTGACGCGGCGTATATCAACGAAGGTGCCGCGATCTCCAACGCCGTTGGAAATGTGAGTCGGGCGGAGTTTCCGGATGTGGTGGCGAAGTTCGCGCGGATTTTGATTGCGACGCTGACGAACAACGTAACGGCGACGGCGAAGATCAGTTCGTAGGAAAGAGGGGACTTAACGCAGAGTTCGCTGAGAAAGAACGCAGAGAACGCTGAGAAGAGAACCCAGGAGCACAGCCAGGAATGGCTGTGTCACGGGAAGAGCGGCCCGCCCCGCAAAGCCATTCGGGATGCAAATTTCGCACCTCGGAAGGTGGGCCCTACAACGAGGGATGGCCACGAATGCTGACGGTTGCGCAACTGGCGCCGATGAAGGATCGGGATCCGTATTTGTACGAGACGTTGGTGAAGATTGTCTCGGCGGTGAATGCGGCGAGCGCGAATGCGGGCGTGGACCCGGCGAATCCGTCACCCGCGCCACCGGCAATCGCGGCGCTGAAGGTGCAGGCCGCGAACGGGTGGTTTGACCTGGCAATTACGGATCCCGCGGTGACACGGCCCGGGCTGTTCTATTTTGCGGAGTCGGATGTGACTCCGGCGTTTTCGGCGCCGCGGGTGTACTTCCTGGGTGCGTCGCGGAATCTGTACGTGCAGCTGGGGAATCAGACTCTCTATTGGCGGGCGTATTCGCAGTATGTGGGATCGCTGGCGTCGGCGCCGGTCGCGTTTGGGTCGCCGGCGACGGCGGTTGCGGGCGGCGGAAGCTCGGGGCCGGCGCCATTGCCCTCCAGCGGGAGCGGCGCGTTGCCGAACGGATTGCTCCGCGGAGGGAATGGATTTGGTGTGGTGCAGGGGGCGCGGGTGGTGAAGCAAACGGTGTTGTGAGCAGGCAGACAGGTAATCAGTAATCGGTTATCCGTAATCAGAATGAGGAGAGGGCAATGCCGAATCTTACCTACAACGCGACTTGGGATTTTAATCCGGCGGACGCGGTGACACTGAATGCGGCGTTCACATTCGATTTGCAGGACCCGAGCGACAACCAGACAGTGTCGGGCGTGTTGACGACGCTGCAGGGACGCACGCCGCATGTGACGCTGACGCAGACGGATAACGCGACGATCAGCGTGGTGGTGACCATTTGAAAGAAGTTTGAAGTAATCAGTAATCGGTAATCAGTCAGATGAAGATTCGGGCGTATCAAGCGAGCGATCTGGAGGCGCTGCGGGCGATTCATGCGCGGCAGGGATTCGGCTATGCCTTTCCGGATTTGGGTGACCCGCTCTTCCTGACCAAGCTGGTTTTGGGAAGGGAAGAGGACGGGAAGGGAATTGCCGGCGCTGCCCTGCTTCGGCTGACGGCGGAAGCGTATCTGCTGCTCGATCCAGAGGCGGGCTCGCCGCGGGAGAAATGGCAGTGGCTGCTCGGATTGCATGAGGCAACGCGGCGCGATGCGCTGGCGCGGGGATTGGAGGATGTTCACGCGTGGCTGCCGCCGGAGATTGCGAAGAAATTTGGGAAGCGGCTGACGCGGCTGG
Source organism: Candidatus Limnocylindrales bacterium (assembly GCA_035577585.1). GTDB lineage: Bacteria > Acidobacteriota > Terriglobia > Acidiferrales > UBA7541 > Acidiferrum. The sequence goes on along the minus strand of DATLVJ010000479.1, from coordinate 2,136 downwards.
GTTGGGTCCGGGATGATGAGTGGACACCGTATTGCAAGCGATTGACGTAATGCCGACAATGAAATATTCCTGGCGGGAAGAGTTCGTAAAATGATCTGCGGTTGAGGTCCTTCGGGCATCTCCGGTAAACGCACCGGAGTCCAAAAAGCGGACCTCGTCGGATGCCCTCAGGATGACAACGTGGTTTTTCTCGAGAGATAAATTTGGAGGAGACATGGGACGGGGAGCACAGGGGCAGACGCAGAGCTTGACGGACAATCAGTTGAACCAGACGAATGCGCTGAACCAACAGTTGCTGGGGCAGCAGCAGTCGGTGGGAAACCTGGTGGTGCCGCAGTTTCAGAGCATTCTGAATAATCCGGGATTCAGCGCGGCGGATAAGGCGGGAATCACCGGACAATCGCAGGGGGCGCTGGCAAGCGCTTTTGATTCGCTGCAGCAGTCGGCGACCAACCGCGCGGCACGCACCGGAAATTCCGCGGGCTTCAGCGAACTGACTGACGACCTGGCGCGGCAGAAGGGAATTGCGGAAGGAAACTTGGCGCAGCAGAACCAGTTGAACTTCAGCAATACAGCGTTTCAGCGGCAGATGGCGGCGTTGCAGGGGCTTTCGGGATTGTTCGGCGTGGATTCCAACTTGTTGGGTAGAACGCTGGGGATTCCGTCGGAGCTGCTGAATGTGCGGGCGAATGCTTCGCGGAACAACGGAGGATTTTTCTCGTCGCTTGGATCGAGCCTGGGCGGGGCCCTGGGCGGCGTGCCGGGATTGTTTTTATAGTAAGGCGATAGCAGCGATCAGATAACGGCGATCGGGAAGCAACTGCTGCGGCGACGGCTTTCGCCTTCCGCACTCCAAAGGAAAACTGATGGGCTCATCGGGTTGGACGTATGTGGCGGTGGTGTTTTCATTAGGGGCACAGTTGGTGGTGTTTTTGCGTTGGATGCACCGGCGGATGCGGGATGACGAGATTCAGCGGGTGTTTGTGAGAGACCTGGCGCTGCGGCACCTGCCCAATATTTACCGGGCGCTGAATACGATTGCCGAGAAGCAGGGAATTCACCTGGAAGAACAGCCGATGGTGAATTATGTGGATATGCGGAATGGGGGACGGCAGCGGTAGAGAAGTGACGAAAAAAAAGAAGGGACTTAACGCAGAGAACGCAGAGGAAGAGCGCAGAGTGCGCGGAGAAGAGATTCCAGAAGATAACTTATGCCCATTGATGCAAAACTTCTGGCGCTGGCGCAGCGGGCCGCGGAGGCCGAGGGGCTGGACGCGGCGCTGGTGTGCGCGGTGGTGGAGCAGGAGTCGGGGTGGAATCCCTGGGCGATGCGGTATGAGCCGGCGTTCTTCGCGAAGTATGTCGCACCCTTATATACAAACAATAAGGTGGGAGCCACAGAAGCATACGCTCGGGGAATATCGTGGGGACTGATGCAGGTGATGGGGCAGACGGCGCGGGAGAAAGGCGCGAGTTCCCTTTACCTTTCGACGTTGTGCGACCCGGCGGTGGGACTGGCGGTCGGGTGCAGGATTTTGCGGCAAAAGCTGGAGGCGGCCGGCGGCGATGCGGCTCGAGCGCTGCTGGCCTGGAACGGCGGGGGGAACCCGGATTATGCGGATGAGGTGTTGGCGCGGGTGGGGAGATATCGGTAACCAGAAGCCGGAATCAGTAATCAGTTATCAGTAAACAGTAATCAGCAAATAGTAGCCATTCGCTTCGCCATTGCCGCACAACGATGTCATCCCGAACCCGCGCCGTTTGCGGGTGAGGGATCTGCTTTTTCCTTTCTTACTGATTACTGATTACTGATTACTGCTTACCGATAACTGAGTGCCAGAGCTTAGTTCGTAAAAGCGGCAGCGTTGCTGCCGCACTCCAAATGGGAACCTGGATCAAGGTTGCGGCTGTAGTGGTAGTTGTGGTCCTGGCGGCGAGTGTCTTCGTGGCCTGGCGGGACGCGCGGAAGGAACAGGTGGCGCTGCAGGCCGAGTTGAAGACGACGCAGCAGGCATTGGCCGAGGCAACCGCGCGGCAAGCCTCTCGGGATGCGGCAGTGAACGACCTGGTGGCTGGATTGAAGAAGAAAGAGGCGGCGGTGCAGAAGCCGGCGCAGGTGGTGGCGGCCCTGCCGGA
>DATLVJ010000478.1:0-5239 GCA_035577585.1 Candidatus Limnocylindrales bacterium | reverse complement strand
AGGGCAGCCGGCGTGTGCGACTATCGCACGGTGCGTTCCATTGAACTTGCGGCGCGAGAACCACGATTCATACTGCGGAGAAGAGGCTGCTTTTGGCTCGCTCCGCCTTTGGGAAGAGTCCTTAAAAAGGATTGGGAAGTTTTGAGATGAGCGAAGCTTATATCATCGGAAGTTTCAGCACCGCCGCCGGCAAGTTTCCGGATTTGACGCCGAAGGAACTGACGCGAAGGGCCTATCTAGGCGTGCTGGAAGACTCCGGGATTGATCCCGAAGCCATTGGCCATGTCTGGTTCAGCAATATGTTTCTGGATTTCTGGGGACAGCCGAATGTGCGAGGCCAGGTGTGCCTGCTGCCGCTGGTGCGGGAAGGGCTGCTGCCCGCCCGCGTGGCAACCACGAACGTGGAAGCAGCGTGCGCCAGCGGGAGCCTGGCGTTCAATGGCGCGTGGAAAGATATTTTATCCGGCCAGAGCGGCGTTTCGCTGGCGATTGGGATGGAAAAGATGCACGCGCCAGAACGGCGGCTGGAGTTTTTTGACCGGCTCGAGAAGGGCACGGACTGGCTGGACCCAGCCGACTGGCTGCGGATGTACGAAAAGATGGCGCTCGGGTGCGCGTCAACCTTCGAACGAAATCCCGAGCGCTCGATCGCAGTGGATATTTACGCGCTGTGGGCGAAGACACACATGGCAAAGTATGGAACGACGGCGCGGCAAATTGCGTGCGCGGCGGCAAAGAATCACACGAACTCTGTGGAGAATCCGCGCGCGCAGTATCGTTTCCCGATGAATGCCGAAAGCGTGCTGGCGGATCGCATGGTCAGCGAGCCGCTGACGCGGGCGATGTGCGCGCCGATTGGGGATGCAGCGGCGGCAGTGTTGGTATGCTCCAAGGATTTTCTGGCGGGCTTGCCGAAGGACCGGCAGAGGAGGGCGGTGAAGGTCCGTTCGCATGCGGTGGCGGGTGGAACGTTTGGCGCGTCGTGGGAAGATGAGCGGGCTCCGGAACGAGCGGCGCGGCAAGCTTACCGTGCGGCGGATTTGACGCCGCAGGAGCTGGATTTGGTAGAACTGCACGACGCGACTTCCTTTGCGGAAATTCACCTGATTGAAGACCTGGGACTTTGCCCGCGGGGAACCGGCGGAAGTTTTACAGAATCGGGCGCAACGAAGCGGACCGGAAAGATTCCGGTGAATCCATCGGGCGGGCTGGTATCGCGCGGCCATCCAATCGGAGCGACCGGGCTGATGATGATGCATGAAATATGCGTGCAACTCCGCGGTGAAGCGGGCGGGTTGCAACTGTCCAAGGCGCGGATTGGAATGGTGGAAAATGGAGGCGGTTTGATCGGCAACGATCTGGCGGCGTGCGCCGTGACGATATTGGAAGGAAGATCGTAGGGCGGCGGAATGATCGTTCAGGTCAATCATCTGCAGAACGCGACGGCGGCGGCGGCCGCGCGCGACGTGATTGAAAACGTATACGGCCTGGTGAGCGAAGGAAAACTGGAAGCAGCGCAGGTGGCGCGGCTGCGGATTCACCTGGACTGGATCCAGTATCGCCACAATTTCCGCGAGCCGGTGACCGTGGTACGGACGGAAGACTTTCGCGGCAACCACCGAGGGTTTTTCGATGTTCACGTGAACACACGGGAGATTTCGCCCGATTTATTCCGGCGCGAATTGTTGCGGGCGCTTCGGACGATCCCGCACAGGAGGCGGCGGCAGACGAGCGAGTAATCCTGGAAGGGTTCGGCAGCTTTCCGGCGAGTGTCGCGTGGAAATTCAACCAACTTTACTGGCAGAGGCTGCCGGATTGGGAGAAGGCAACCGGACGGAGCTACGAGCAAGCGCTGCCCGGCGGAAAGTCCGATGCGAATAATGCGGCGGCGGTGGCGGATGGCGTGGCGGATTTCTGGACGCTGCTTCGCGATTTGGAAGCGAAGAACCAGCTGCCCGCGGAACTTTTTGTGCTGGAGATCGGGGTCGGGCTTGGAACGCGGTGCGGGCTTTGGCTGGACCTGTTTCGCGAACTGGATCGGGCCAGAGGCACAAGTTATTACCCGCGATTGCGTTTTTTACTTGGCGATTATGCGCTGGCGACGCTGGAGCGTTCGCGACCGGCGGTCCGGGAGCATCTGGACTTGTGCAGTTTTATTGTGCTGGATGCGCTGAATCCGATCCGTTCGCTTTCTTTTCTGCGCCATAAAGTCCTGCATATCCATCTGACCAACGTGTACGACAATCTGCCCGACGAGGAAATCCTCAGGCGCGACGGGCAGCTCTACCTGGTGCAGGTGCGGGCCTATCTGCGGCCGGAAAACGCGAAGCAGATTGGCGTCACATTCGGATTGTCCGCGGGAGAGATCCGGCCGATGGTGGAGCGACTGCTGGCCGTTGGGCCGGATTGTTTTGCGGATCGCTCGAAGGGCGTGGCGTTCTGGCGGGAGGTGTGGAGCGTGCTGCGGCTGGAAGAACGGCTGGTGCGGCTGGAAGATTTGCCTTCGACTTCCCTTCCCGAGGGCCTCGACATTCCGCGGCTGGAAGAAATCCTGCAGGATGCGCCGGCGGATCTGCTGCTGCATCTGAGCCCCGGCGCGATTCAGAGCTTCCGGAATACGGTGCAACTGCTGCATCCGCGTGGCTACCTGCAAGTGCAGGACATTTTTGTGACCGATCTGAACGATTACCGGATGGGATTTTACGGCCCCGGAAAGCTGGACGGCTCTGTCGTGAACTGGGTCAACGGCGTGTTGCTGCGAGAGGTCGCGGAGCGCGCTGGATACGACCTGCACTTCGCGCCATTCCGCTATCGCGAGGGGTCGCGGACTTCCATTTTGTATACGACGCAACGGGAGTGACGCCGATGAGCCTACCCATTCTTCCTACAACAGTTGTCGGCAGCTATTCCATGCCCGGATGGCTGGAACGGCTGAAGACGGAGTATTTCGCGCGAAGGATCAGCCGCCAGGACCTGGATGAAATTCACGACACGGCGGTAAAGGCGGCGATCAAGGACCAGGAAGTGGCGGGAATCGATATCATCACGGACGGGGAACTCCGCCGCGACAACATGATCGATTATTTTGTGGAGCGGCTGCCCGGCGTGCAGTTCGACCGGTCTTCGAAAAAGTTTTATTACGATTTTTACGACAGCGAAGTGATCGGGAAATTGCCGTCTGGGAAGCTCGGATTGACGGACGATTTCCAGTTTTTGAGGTGGAACACGGAGCGCGAGACGAAACTTTGCATCACCGGCCCGCACTCGCTTTCCAAGCGAATCCGGAACAAGTTTTATTCGACGGAGGCTGAGTTCGCCAAAGAATTGGCGCGGGTGTTGAACTGCGAGTTGAAAGAACTGGTGAAAGCGGGGGCGCGGCGGATCCAGATCGATGAGCCGTACATTTCGGGGTTTCCCGAGGATCTGGGCTGGGCGGTGGATGCGATTAACGCGCTGGTGGACGGGGTTGGGGCGACCATCGCGGTTCACATTTGTTACGGGAACCGGTATGGCAAGCCGTCCTGGGAGGGCAGCTATCGTTACCTGTTCCCCAAAATACTGGATGCCAAGGTGCAGCAATTGACGATGGAGTTTGCGCGGCGCGGCGGGGAGGATCTGGATTTGTTTCGCGAGTTCGATACGCCGTTTGAACTTGGCGTGGGGGTGATTGACGTGAAGACACAAGCAGTGGAAACGCCGGAGACGGTGGCGGAGCGGATTCGAAAGGCGTTGGAGGTTTTGCCGAAGGAGCGGCTGTTCATTCTGCCGGACTGCGGATGTTTCCACCTGCCAAGAAACGTTGCGTTCGCGAAACTGAGCGCAATGGTCGAAGGGACGCGCATCGTGCGGAGAGAGCTCGGAAGCTGAGATGGCGGCGAATCCACTGCGCGAGCAAATGACCGCGGGCAAATTCTGTTACGTGGTGGAACTGGTGGCCAGCCGGCTGACGCGGGAGGCGCGGCTGCTGGAAGCGGCTTCGCAACTGGCGCAGGTTCCGGGCGTGGCGGCGGGGAGCATCACGAGTTATGCGGGCGGAGCGTTGGGCCACGATCCTATTCGAGTTGGAACGGCGGCGCGCGCGCGGGGATTGAATCCCAATATTCATCTCACATGCGTGAAACGGGACCGGGCCTCGCTGCAGCGCGGGCTGGAAGATTTGCAGTCCCTGGGGATCGAGAACGTCTTCGCCATTACCGGGGATTACCCGAAGGTTGGCGGGGGAGATAAAGCCCCGTTGTTCGAGCTGGATTCCGTGCAGATGATCGAGCTGATCAACGAGATGCGGCAGTCTGGAATGAATTTTTGGATTGGAGCAGCGGTGTCGCCATTCAAATACACCGAAGCGGACTGCATGTACCAGTATTTGAAACTGGAGAAGAAGATTGCGGCGGGGGCGGACTATGCGGTAACGCAAGTTGGATTTGATGCAAGGAAATTTGCGGAATTGAAGAATTATCTGAGGCAGCGGGGGCTTGGAGTACCGGTGCTTGGAAATGTTTACGTTTTGCAAGGCAAGGCGGCGGAGAAAATGTCCAAGGGAGAGCCACCGGGTTGCTGGGTTTCACCGGAACTGCTGGGGAAGATTCAGGAGGAAATTCAATCGCCGGATAAGGGTCAGGCGGCGCGGTTGGAACGAGCCGCGCAGATGGTGGCCGTGCTGCGCGGACTCGGGTACGCAGGGGCGTACCTGGGAGGAGACCATCGCGCGGAGCACGTGAAGTGGATCATCCGCCGCTCGGAGGCGCTGAGCGCATCGTGGGAAAAGCTGGCCGAAGAGCTGAATTACGCGCCCAGGAATGGTTTTTATCTGGGTGGGTCGCGGACATCGGCTCCGGCCAAGCGGAAATTCGTGGCGCGGGTGCTGGACGGGCTTGGGACGATTTTCCAGGTGAACCGTCCGGGGCGGTTACGCACATTGCTGGTGAATTTTTTCCGATGGATTGACAAGCGGCCTTTGCTCGGACATGGAATGGAGCGGGCGGAATTTGCGCTGAAGGCACCGTTGTTTGGCTGCCAGGCGTGCGGCAACTGCGTTCTGGGCAGTATGGAGTACGTGTGCCCGCAGACGTGCCCAAAGAATATGCGCAATGGGCCGTGCGGCGGAACACAGATGGGACGATGCGAAGTGGTGGATAAGCCGTGTATATGGGTGGAAGTTTACGAGCAGGCGAGAGCGGCAGGGAAGATGGATGAGTTGCGAATCTACATACCGCCGCGAAATACGGCGCTGCGGGGCACG
>DATLVJ010000477.1:0-11929 GCA_035577585.1 Candidatus Limnocylindrales bacterium | reverse complement strand
CGCAGAGGATGACGTTGTAGTTTCCACCGGCCAGAATATATTCCGAGCAGAGCAGCAACTCTTCGATAGTGGCGGACATGCCGCGCTTCAGGAGCACGGGTTTCTGCACTTCGCCGAGGGCGCGAAGCAGAAAATAGTTCTGCATGTTGCGCGCGCCAACCTGAAAGATGTCCACGTAGGTGCTCATCATCTGGATTTGCGAGGCATCCATCACTTCACTGACGACGAAAAGGCCGAATTTGTCGGCGGCCTCGCGCATCAATTGGAGGCCTTTCTCTCCCATGCCTTGAAACGCGTAGGGCGAACTGCGAGGCTTGAACGCTCCGGCGCGCATGATTTTGGCTCCGGCTTTGGAAACGGCTTCGGCGACAGCCATAATTTGTTCGCGTGATTCCACGGAGCACGGCCCAGCGGCAACGACCACTTCCGGGCCGCCGATTTTTACACCGCGGCCAAGATCGATCACTGTGCCTTGTGGTTTGAAATGCCGGCTGGCGAGTTTGAACGGCTGCGTGATGCGGACCACTTCGCGCACGCCTTGCAACAGCTCAAAGTCGCGGTGGTCGAAATCGCGGTGAACGCCGACGGCTCCCAAAACCGTGTGCGATGCGCCGGTGGAGCGATGAACGTCAAAGCCGCTGGCGACAACGCGGTCAATGACGTGCTGGATCTGCTCTTCGGTTGCGCCTTCTTGCATTACGATGACCATGATTCGTCCTCAATTCCCTGAAATGTTTTGCGCGGAAGACTGCGCCCGCTTCAGAAAGCGGCCGCTACAAATTCGGGCACTCACTTCTTATCAGCTTCGCCGGCCTCGCCGTGCATCGCGACGCGCTCGGCGCTGCGCGCTTCGTCGATAATGCGTTCGAACAAACGGCGTATGGCCGCATTTGTCAGCGGACCGCGATTATTGCGAGCGGCGTTGGACAGCACTTCATTTTCGCGTGCCGGCTGGTAAATCGGCATGCCCGCGGCGTGTTTCAGCCGCCCGATTTCCAGGGCGCACTGCGAACGCTCGTTCAGAAGCTCGACCAGTTTCTTGTCGATTTCGTCCATACGTTGCCGCCAGTCGGAGATATTCATATCGTGGCCTCACGCCGGGAGAGCCCGCGGCGGCCCGCATCTTTCAGCGACTGGATGCGACCGCGCAGCGCTGCCGAAGCGGCTTCAACCGTGGAAGCTTTTTCAATCTCGGAGACCAGCGCGGAGCCCACCACCGCGGCATCCGCCAGACCGCCCAGCACTGAAACGTGGCCCGGCAGCGAAATGCCAAAGCCGACCGCGACGGGCAACTCCGTAAACTGGCGAACACGCCGCAGCAAACCGGGAAGATCGTCGGGCAGCGAATCTTTTGCGCCGGTTACCCCGGTGCGGGAAATGAGATAGAGAAATCCAGAAGAGCAAGCCGAGATTTTCCGGAGGCGCTCGTCATCCGAAGTGGGCGCCGCAAGAAAAATGGTATCGAGATTTTGCGCGTGGATTATGCGGCGATACTCCTCGGACTCTTCCGGCGTCAAATCGGTAACGAGCACGCCATCGGCTCCGGCCAGCACCGCGGCGGCGGCAAACTTATCAAGACCCATTTGCAGGACGGGATTGAAATAGGTGAAGAGAACGAGCGGCACCTGGCTGGATTGTCGAATTCGGCGAACCAGTTCGAGCACGCCGGCGAGGGATGCGCCAGCTTTCAAAGCTCGCTCCGAAGCTCGCTGAATCGTAGGTCCATCAGCAACTGGGTCGCTGAATGGAACGCCGAGTTCGATCACGTCGGCGCCGGCATCGGCCAACGCAAGCACAAATTTGTGCGTCGCTTCCAGCGACGGGTCCCCGGCCGTAACGTAGGCAACAAGGCCAAGTTCCCCTGCGGCGCGCAATTCGGCGAAGCGCTTTGAGATACGGGTCGAGTTTTGTGGCGCACTGGTCATTGGAGTTGGCAGATTAAAGCAGCCGCGTATAGGTGTCCATGTCCTTGTCGCCGCGGCCGGAGAGATTGAGGATGACCAGGTCGCTGGACTTGAACTGCTGCAGTCGTTCGATCAGACCCGCGATGGCGTGTGCGGATTCAAGGGCGGGAATAATCCCTTCGGTGCGCGAAAGAAGCTTCGCCGCATCGAGCGCCGCCAGATCGTCCACGGCGGCATATTCGGCGCGATGCTGGTCGGCCAGCCATGCGTGTTCCGGCCCGATGGCCGGATAATCGAGGCCGGCGGAAATGGAATGAGTGGCGGCAATCTGGCCGTCTTCGTTCTGCAAAACGTAGGTGTACGTGCCCTGCAGCACGCCTGGGCGCGCGCCGGTGAAGCCCTGATGCGCGGCGAGACGCGCGGCGTGCTCACCCAAGCCATTGCCGCGGCCACCGGCTTCGATCCCCACCATCCTCACGTCGGCGTCCTTCAAGAATTCGTAGAACAATCCGATCGAGTTGGAACCGCCACCAACGCATGCGTATAGATGTGTGGGCAAACGCTTTTCCGCGGCAAGAATCTGCTGGCGAGCTTCACGGCCGATGACGGCCTGAAAATCGCGCACCATCGTGGGATATGGATGCGCGCCGAGGACGGAACCCAACAGGTAATGCGAGTCGCGCACGTTGGTGACCCAATCGCGCATGGCTTCGTTGATGGCGTCTTTTAAAGTCTTGCTGCCGGACTCCACGCCGATCACTTCCGCGCCCAGCATGCGCATCCGCGCGACGTTGAGCGCCTGGCGCGCCATGTCTTCCGTGCCCATGTAAACTGTGCATCGCAAACCAAGATGTGCTCCAACCGTGGCCGAAGCAACACCGTGCTGGCCGGCGCCGGTTTCCGCGATGATCCGCGGCTTGCCCATCTTCACGGCGAGCAAACCCTGGCCGATGGCGTTGTTGATTTTGTGCGCACCGGTGTGCAGCAGATCTTCGCGCTTCAGATAGATCCGCGGGCCGCCTAATTTGGCCGTCAGCCGCGAAGCGAACTGCAGGGGGGTAGGACGCCCCGCAAAATTCTTGAGCAACGATTGAAACTCCGCATGGAACACGGAGTCGGTTTTCGCCAGCTCGTACGCGCGCTCCAGTTCGTAGAGCGGCACCATCAGCGTTTCAGGAACGTAGCGGCCGCCGTAAGGCCCGAAACGCCCCGGCACAGCGGCAGGTATGGTGAGTTGGCTGCTCATGGTCTAGCCTTTTATTGTACTTCGAGTCGGCCCTGTTTCGCCTTCCGGTCCCGGCAAATCGGGCTAGAGGCAGATTTGTTGATTAGCGCGGGCAACTTCCTCGAAGAAAGCGCGCAGTTTCCCGGGATCTTTTTTCCCGGGCTTCGCTTCGACGCCGCTGGTCACATCCACGGCATACGGACGGACGGCAAGAATCGCTTCGGCAACATTTTCCGGGGTCAGTCCGCCAGCAAGAAGAACACGATGAGATTTCGCGGCGGCCTGTGCCAGCGTCCAGTCGGCGGTGCCACCCGTCCCGCCATATTGGCCGGAGTGTGGAGCATCAAGGAGGAACGCGGTGACCCCCCGATACATGGTGAACGACGGTAGCCCGCTTCCCTTCCCCACATGCAGCGCCTTGATCACTGGAACTTTCTTCGCAACCTCACTAGCGAGTTTCGGCGTTTCATCGCCATGCAACTGAGCCGCTGCAAGGCCCAAAGCTTTCGCTAGGCTGGCAACCGGCGCGGCTTGCCAGTTCACGAAGATACCGACGGGGGTGACGAATGGCGGCAGCCTCTGGATGATTTTGCTGGCCGTAAACGGAGAGATGCAGCGCGGGCTCTTTTCGTAAAAATTCAGGCCGACGGCGTGGGCGCCGAGTTCGCAGGCGAGCAGCGCGTCTTCGACGTTGGTGATGCCGCAGATTTTAACGCGGACCATGAAGAATTATCCCCCGGAAGCGGGCGGAACAAGAAGCGCGCGCAGAGCGGCGGCCGGGTCAGGCGACAGCATGAGGTGCTCACCGATGAGAAAGGCATCAAAGCCCGCGGCACGTAACTTCTGCAAATCATCATGAGAACGCAACCCGGATTCGGCAACGGCGATGCACTCCTCAGGTATATGCTCGATCAGTTCGAAAGAAGTTTCCATTCGCACAGTGAGCGTCTTAAGGTCACGATTGTTCACGCCGATGATGCGGGCTCCCGCCGGCAAGGCACGCTCAAGTTCCTCGCACGTGTGGACTTCAACGAGCGGCTCCATCCCCAGTTCTCGCCCGAGCGCGATGAGCGCGCGAAGTTGCTCATCCGCAAGCGCGGCCACGATCAGTAGAAAACTGTCGGCGTCGTTCGCGCGCGATTCCCAAACCTGCCAGGGATCAAAAATAAAATCCTTGCGCAGAACGGGCAGCACAATTTCCTTGCGGGCATCGCGCAGATTCTTCAGCGAACCGCGAAAGAATTCACCTTCCGTGAGCACGGAAAGCGCCGCGGCGCCGGCTTCAGATAGTGCCTTTCCCAACGCGGGCGCATCAAATGGATCGCGGATGATTCCTCGCGACGGAGAAGCGGGTTTCAACTCGGCGAGGATATTGATGGCATCGCGCGAGAGAGCAGCGGCGAAATTGCGCACCGGCGGAGCGGCTTTTACCCCGTATTTCAGCGCCGTCTCGGGCAGCACGCGCTTGCGGTGGTCCACTTCCGCGCGGCGCGCTTCCAGAATGCGATCGAGGACGGTGCCGGTGTTGGCGTGGGCGTTCATGGGGTTGAACTTGTATGCTAGGGAGTGTGGGCATGCGTGTCAAATCAGGGCGGCGAGTGACGCCGAGAGTGGGTTACTGTGAGCTGAAACCTGCAAGGTCGCTCTGAGCCACCTGAAGGTGTCCGCTACAATGGTAAGCGGGAGATCGGATGAGCTATAAGGCCAAATACGGGACGTTGCTGGACGCCATCACGAATGAAGCAGACTCGATCGCGATGAGCTATTTCCGCGGCGGTGCAATGGGCACGGAACGCAAACTCGATGGAACCGTGGTGACGCAAGGTGACAAGCGCATCGAGCAGATGGCAATTGCCAAAGTGCAGGCGAGCGGTTTGCCGATTGACGTGGTCGGTGAGGAGACCAGCGGCGAAGTGCCAAACGGCCCGGCAACCAATGGCCGGGCACGGATGATCATCGATCCGATCGACGGCACCGAGGAATTTACGCGCGGCATTCCCACGTTCGGCACTCTGATTGGCATCGAGGAGAACGCGGAAATCGTGGCCGGCATGGTGAGCGCGCCGGCACTGGAGAAAGGCTCGCGCTGGTGGGCGTATCGGGGCGAAGGCGCCTGGCGCGGGGGACAGCGACTTCGCGTCTCGCAAGTGCAGAATCTTTCGGAGTCCATGATTTTCACCACGGGAACGGGACCGAGAAAGGACGCGCAGGCAAGGGAACGCATGCGCCGGCTGGCCGACGCGGCGCGCAACAGCCGCTCGATGGGTGGATTCTGGCAGCACATGCTGGTAGCGGAAGGCGCGATCGAATGCGCGGTGGATTGGATTTCGAAACCTTGGGACCTTTCGCCGCTGGGAATCATCGTGGAAGAGGCTGGCGGCAAATCCACGACCGTGGACGGCGAGCGAACGATTTACAAAGGCCGATTCGTAAGCACTAATGGGCTTGTGCATGATGCGGTGCTGAAGTTTTTGGGATGAGGTGGACGATGATTCGCGTGAAGCGCGTCTACGAAAAACCCGCGAAGGAAGACGGCTTCCGCCTGCTGGTGGATCGCCTGTGGCCACGCGGGTTGACAAAAGAGCGCGCCGCAGCGGATCAGTGGATGAAGGAGATCGCGCCGAGCGATGCGCTGAGAAAGTGGTTTGGCCATGAGCCGGAAAAGTGGCCGGAGTTCGAGAAGCGCTACCAGAAAGAGCTGGCGGCGAAGAAAGATTTGCTCGGCGAGATTCGAAAATTGGAATCGGAACACAAACTCGTGACGTTGCTCTACGGAAGAAACGACGAAAAACAGAACCAGGCGGTGGTGCTGGCGGACGTGTTGAAGAGGAAGCGTTGAATTCGGAATCTGCGCTGAAAGTCGTCGCGGAAGAAGTTTGCGCGTGCCGCAAATGTCCGCGGCTGGTGAAATACCGGGAAAAGGTGGCGAAGGAGAAGCGGCGTGCGTTTCGCGAGTGGACTTATTGGGGACGTGGAGTTCCCAGCTTCGGCGATCCACGCGCGCAGCTGTTTATTCTTGGGCTGGCGCCCGCCGCGCATGGAGCGAACCGCACCGGCCGCGTGTTCACTGGCGACCGTTCGGGGGATTTTCTATACAAAGCGTTGCACAAGGCGGGGATTGCGAACCAGCCTACCTCCCTGCACCGTGAGGACGGCTTGCAGTTAAATAACGTATACATCGCCGCGGCGGTGCGTTGCGCGCCTCCTGCGAACAAACCTCTTCCAAGCGAGATTTTGAGTTGTCGGTGCTACCTTGAGCGAGAACTGGAAATTCTGCGGCCCCGCGCCGTGCTGGCGCTGGGGAAAATTGGATGGGAGGCGTACCTGGAAATCCTGAAGCAGCGTAGGCAAATTACTTCGCGCGCCGCGTACCGCTTTTCCCACGGCGCGGAGTGCGCCTTTGCCGATGATCTGCCGCGGCTCTTTGGCGTTTACCACCCGAGCCAGCAAAATACCCAGACCGGGCGACTGACTGAAGCCATGTACGCCACGGTACTGAAGCGCATCAAGACGTTCCTCACTCAAGTTTGAGACTTTTGTGGCTGCGCTTTCAGCAAGCTCGCATTCTCAGCGTCCGTCCCTGAACGAAGCTTTGCGGCCAATCTCCACAGCAGAAGCGCCGCGACAACGGCTCCATACGCCAGAGGCCGCAGCACTGCCGATTTCACCAGCCAGTAATAGTGAATAACGCCGGCAACCGCGCTGATGTAAATCGCGCGGTGGAGCAACTGCCAGCGGCGCCCGCCGAGGCGCCGGATCCAACCAGCCGTGGACGTGATCGCCAACGGAATCAGCAATACGAATGCGAGAAATCCCACGGTGATGTACGGCCGTTTGGCGATGTCTTTCCACACTTCTTTCAGGTCGAAGAATTTGTCCAGCCATATATACGTGGTGAAGTGCAGGCAGCCATAGAAAAAAGCAAAGAGCCCCAGCATGCGGCGGAACCTGATCAATTCCGGCAGAGCAAGCAGCTTGCGGAGTGGCGTGACGCACAGCGTGAACAAAATAAAACGCAGCGTCCAATCGCCCGTGGTGTGGGTGATGAACTCAATCGGGTTGGCCGTCAACCCGTTGTGGAGGCCGCGCCAGAGGAGAAACCCTAATGGCAACAGGCAAATCAAAAAACTCGCAGCTTTGGTCCACTTGTTGATCAGCAGTTTACGCATGAAGCCTTAGCAGGTCAGTGGTATTTCTTTAGGTCCATGCCAGTGTAGAGATTGGCGACCTGATCCGAGTAGCCGTTGAAGATCAAGGTGTCGCGCTTGAGGAAGTCGCCGAGGCGGCGCTCCCTGGCCTGGCTCCAACGCGGGTGGTCAACGGCGGGGTTTACGTTCGCATAGAAGCCGTATTCGTCCGGAGCAAGGCGATTCCACGTCGAGGGCGGCTGGTCTTTCTGAAAACGGATCTTCACCAGCGACTTGGCGCTTTTGAATCCGTATTTCCAAGGAATCACCATGCGTACCGGCGCGCCGTCCTGATTAGGCAGCGTTTCTCCGTACATTCCGACGCAAAGCAACGTGAGCGGATTCATCGCCTCGTCCAGCCGCAAACCTTCCACGTAGGGAAAATCGATCCCCGCGTACATCGCCTGGGGCATTTGCTTGCGGTCGTAGAATGATTCGAAGGCCACATATTTTGCAGAAGGCGCGGGCTCAACCAGCTTGGCCAAATTGCTGAACGAATATCCGATCCATGGTACGACGATGGACCACGCCTCCACGCAGCGGTGGCGATAGATTCGTTCTTCGAGAGGGGCCAGCTTTAGAATTTCGTCCATGGTGATCTGGCGGGGTTTCTTCACTTCCCCTTCGATGGAGACAGCCCAGGGATATGTTTTCAGGCTCTGCGCGTTTTTCGCGGGCTCGGTCTTGTCCACACCGAATTCGTAATAATTGTTGTAGTGCGTAACGTCGTCGTAGGTGTTCTGCTTTTCCGTGGTGCTGAACGGGCTTTTCGAGACTCCCGCAAGTTTTGTTCCCGCAGAGGCGCGGGAGGACGGTGAAGCAAGTTCCCACAATTCACGGCCGGCGAACGAGGCCGCGGCCGCCAACCCGGCATTGCGAAGAAACGTTCGACGGTTCTGGTAGACCTCTTTGGGCGTCACGTCTGCATTGGTCAGTTCCGGCTTTTGATTGATCAGCATTTCGTGGCTGTCTCCCACCAAGTAAGAGTAGCAAGTCGACCCCGAGTTACATTGCATTCGTGATTGCTGCGGCCAGAGCGGCAATTTGAGCCTGCAAGGTTGCCCCGACGCCGATGGAGGCAACGGCTGGCATAAGCGTCGTGTCTCGCTTGAGCACCAGCACCGTATCTCTATTATTATCTATGACATAGACCTGGCGTCAGATTAGATGGCATGGCTTTCAGAGTGCTCTTTTCTTCTTCGAGCTTGAACCAGGAGGTCGGTCAATGGAATCATTCACCAAACGAATTCTAGCAATCGGGACTCTGGGGACCGCAATCGGGTTTGCGTTCGCGGCAAACGTCCGCGCGCAAGAGGCGCCGGTCATCAGCCGTGACGATTTGCAGACGGAGACGGCGGCACCACGAGCCAGCACGCACGCTGCCGACGGCGAACGCCACGGTTTGCCAGTGGAGACTTTTGCGGTCGTGCCGGGCACGCGCTTTCTGGTGAGTCTCGAAAGCGATCTCAACACCAAAGAAGTGCACAAGAATCAGGCGTTCCACGTGCGCACACTTGAGCCTCTCGAAGCCGGTCAGGGTAATTTTCTGCCGCCCGGGGCCGTAATCGCCGGCCACATCAGCCGCGTCGATCCCGCGGGAACGACAGGCCGAGCGAAAATCTGGCTGGCTTTCGATGAAATTCAGACGCGTTTTGGCAAGCTGCCCATCGTCGCCGAAGTGGCTTCGGTGCCCGGCGATCACAGCATCAAGGCCGGCCCGATTCAGGAAGGCGTGATTGAAGGACGCAGCAGCACCCAGAAAGACGCGGCTCAGGCTGCAGCCGCCGGCGCCGCTATGGGCGCAATGCACGGCGTGAAAGATAAAAACAAGAAAGAAGCAGCGGAAGGCGCGGCCCTCGGAGCTCTCGCAGCCTACCTGGTGGAAGCAGGGCGCGGCCAGGAGATCGAGCTGCCCAAGGGATCAAAGCTGGAACTCGAATTGGAGCGCGCGCTCTATTTGGTTCGAGAGTAGAAATCACCGCACCGCGACTCCGCCTACACAACATACCATCGGAACTCCTCGCCCCTTGTCACCGCTTGGCAAGCGAGTGTGCGCTTGTTACAGTCGTCTCACCCACCCAAAGTGCGACAATATAGCTGTGGTGTGAGGAGACGAGGCACAGGCGCATGGGCGACGAAAGCAAAGCGGTACGCACGGTGGAGACCGGCGAACACAAAGACCGCATCCTGATCGTCGAGGATGAGGACAACGCACGCAAAGGTTACGAGCAACTCCTGCAGCGGTGGGGATATGAAGTTCTGGGCGTGAACACGGCCGAGGACGCCCTCGCAAAATTTTCCAACTTTCAACCAGATACTCTTATCGCGGACGTGGAACTTCCGGGGATGAACGGCCTGGACCTGCTGAAGCAATTGGGCGAAGAGATCCATGACGTTCCGGCGATCATCATCACCGGCAAAGGAAGCGAAGAACGCGCGGTAGCCGCGATCGAATCCGGCGCGTTCTGGTACATCGAAAAGCCGCTGAAGGGCCCGGTGCTGCGCGCGCTGCTGGACCGAGCCTTGAGCAAGGCGCACGATGCGCGGAACCTGGTGGTGTTGCAACGGCAATTGCGCGAGGCTGGCCGGCTCGGCGATATCGTCGGTGGCTCGAAACCCATGCAGGAAGTGATGCGCATCATCGAGATGGCTGCGCCAAGTTCGGCGTCCGTGCTGATCACGGGAGAGACGGGCTCCGGCAAGGAGATCGTGGCGCGCACGATTCACAAACTTTCACCGCGGGCGGGCGGGCCGTTTGTGGCCATCAACTGCTCCGCGATTCCGGAAACATTGATGGAAAGCGAGATTTTCGGCCACGAGCGCGGGGCCTTCACCGGCGCCGCGGAACGCCGTATCGGCTGCTTCGAACTGGCCGACGGCGGCACGCTGCTGCTGGACGAAATCGGCGAAATGCCCGCGCCAACACAAGCCAAACTGTTGCGCGTTCTGGAAGACCGCAAGGTCCGGCGGCTCGGCAGCAAAACGGAAACACCGGTGGACGTTCGCGTGCTCGCGGCAACCAATAAAGATCCCGAACAGTCCGTGGCCAACGGCGGCATGCGCCAGGACCTTTATTTCCGGCTGAATGTGTTTCACATCCATCTACCGCCGCTGCGCGATCACAAGGACGACATCCCGCTGCTCTCCGAGCACATCCTGCGCGACATCAACACGAAACACGGCAAGAGCGTGCGCGGCATCGGCGCCGAAGTGCTGGACATTTTCATGAGCCACACCTGGCCGGGAAATATCCGCGAACTGCGCAACGTGCTGGAGCGCGCCGCAATCATGTCCGAGAAGGATTTGATTTCGCGGAGTTCCCTGCCCGGCGAATTTGGCAAGGTTGCGAGCAAGGGCCCGAGCGATTTGTCGTCCATCAAATTCCCCGTGGGGACCACGGTGGATGCAATGGAACGCGAACTGATCCTGCAAACGCTGCAGGCCACGGGCAACAACAAGACCCGGGCGGCGGAGTTGCTCGGCGTCAGCCTGAAGACCCTGCACAACAAGCTGAAGGAATACGGCAGCGAGAAAACAGAAACGGAGTCCTAGCACGGTATGCAGCTTGGGCTGCGGGCAAAACTGACGATGATCATGACGGGGCTGGTGCTCCTGTCCACCGCAGTGTTGTCGCTGGTGTTTTCGGAACTACTGCTGCAGCAGGTTTTGCATGACACGGACAAACGCGCCACGGAATTGGCGCGCGAAGTCTTCGATTCGGCGCGCCGCGCTCTGGAAGACGCCAAGACACAGGGGTTGCGCCCCGCCTCTGAAGACTCCCAAGAAATCCACGATTACGTGGCCCACGCGTTCGAATTGAGCGATGGACTGACGGCGAAACTGCAATCCTCCACCGATTCCCCGTCTATCTACGAAGTGACTATCGTGGACCGGGACGGCGTTGCTCTCGTCTCCAGCGATTCGGCGCTGGTGGGAAAAATGGCGCTGCGCAAGCCACCGTTCTCTCAACTGGTGCAAAGCTCTTTCGTGCGGCAAGTGCGGGCGCTTGCGGAAAAGACGCGCATTTTCGAGGTGGATTACCCGTTCAAGCTGCGCGGGAATCCCTTTGGTGAAGTGCGTGTCGCCGTTTCCACTGCTCTCCTCTTCAGCGACGTGAGGCCACGCCTGCAGCGCTGGGGCACGATTGCGCTGCTCGCGCTTGTGCTTTCCACATTCCTGGCGGCGGTGGTCAGCGGAGCGGCGCTTGCTCCGATCCGCGACATCCTGGCCCAACTCGAACGCATTTCCGTCGGCGTTTACGACACTCCCGCGGTTTCCCCCAAGCAATCAGGCGAAAGTACCGACGAACTCGGCCTGGTACGCGAGAAAATTCAACAGGTCGGCCAGCAACTCCGCGGCGTCCACGAAATTTTCAGTTCCCTGCGCGAAAACATGAACTCCGTTATGGCCGGCATGGAAGACGGGTTGCTCCTGTTTACGAAAGATGCGCGCGCCGTGATGGTGAGTCCGGCAGCCGAAAAATTCCTGGGCGCGCCAGCAGGGGATTTCCTCGGCCGACGAGTGACGGATATTTTCCCGCCTGGGCATCCGCTCTTCGAAGCGCTGCACCTTGACGGCGACCAGTTAACCGAAGTGGCATCGGAAACCGAAGT
>DATLVJ010000476.1:0-6632 GCA_035577585.1 Candidatus Limnocylindrales bacterium | reverse complement strand
ATGAGCCTTGGCGCGATCCACGATGAAGCGGGTGATGGAGGCATTGTCGTTGACGGGCCGGGTGTTGGGCATGCAGCAGACGGCGGTGAATCCACCGCGTGCCGCGGCTTTGGTGCCAGTCTCGATGGTTTCAGAGTTTTCCTGCCCGGGCTCGCGCAGGTGCACGTGCATGTCGATGAAGCCGGGTGCGACGATGAGGCCGGCGGCGTCAAAAACTTCGGCTCCGTTGGCGCGGGAGATTTTTCCGGGCGCGGCGATTTCGGCGATGGTTTCTCCCTCGAGGAGGATGTCGCGGACCGCGTCGGTTTTGGAAGCGGGGTCGAGGACGCGGCCGTTCTTAATCAGAAGCATGCGCGGATTCCTTGGATTTGGCGTCGGGTTTCACTTCAAGAGCGGGGTGCGTGCCTTCGGAGGCGCCGACCATCAGCAGGTAGAGAATGGCCATGCGGGTGGCGACGCCATTGGTGACTTGTTCGAGAACGGCGGATTGAGGGCCGTCGGCAACTTCGGGTGTGATTTCCGTGCCGCGGTTGATCGGCCCCGGATGAAGAATCAACGCTTCGGGCTTGGCGAGTTTCATGCGTTCGGCATTCAGCTGGTACAACAAAATGTAATCGCTCTGCGAGAGCGAGGGCTCATGGAGGCGCTCGGTCTGCACGCGAAGAACGATAATCACGTCAGCGTCTTCGAGGGCTTCCTCGACGCGATAAACGCATCGGATCGGCGTGCCGGGCGGGCCGATTTTTTCCAGTTCGCGCGGAACCCACATGGCTGGGCCGCAGAGAGTAAAGCGGCAGCCGAATTTACCGAGGAGATGGATGTTGGAGCGGGCAACGCGGGAGTGGGCGATGTCTCCAAGAATCGTGACGTTAAGATTGTTCAGGTGGCCGATGCGATCGCGGATGGTCAATGCGTCAAGCAAGCCTTGGGAAGGATGTTCGTGGGTACCATCGCCGGCGTTGACCACCGGGATTTCCAGATGCCGGGCCACGAAATCGGCTGCGCCGGAGGAGCCGTGGCGCATGACGAAGCAGTCCGGCCGCATGGCGTTGAGATTGTTGGCCGTGTCGAGGAGGCTTTCGCCTTTCTTGAGGCTGGAGGCTTCGGCCTGGAGGTTCATCGTGTCGGCGCCAAGGCGTGAGGCGGCGGTGGCAAAGCTGAGGCGGGTGCGGGTGGAATTTTCGAAAAAGGCCAGGGCGACTGTTTTGCCACGGAGTGTGGCGAGTTTTTTCAGCGGGTGGCGCTGGATTTCCTGGAATGGTTTGGCTTGATCAAGGATGAAGGTGAGTTCGTCCGCGGAGAGCGGTTCAAGAGCCAGCAGATCGCGAAAACGATAGGTCAAATTTGCACTCGATCGCACGCCAGCAGGAGCGCGCTTCGTCTGGAGAGATAGTTTACGCGATGGGGGCGGGGACGCAAAGATATAGATAACAGACAACAGCGGATCAAGGAGAAGCGAAAAAGCAGATCCCTCACCCCGCAAAAGGCGCCCTTCGCGAAATGCGCTCAGGGCAAGCGGGTTCGGGATGACAACGTCGGAGTAGATCGATGAAGGTTAATCGATGCGGTCGACGAGGACTACGCGTTCTTCCTTGTCGATTTCGATCAGGCGGACTTCGATGATTTCCGTGTCGCTGGTTTGCACGGTGCGGCCGACGTACTGGGCTTCGATGGGCATTTCGCGATGGCCGCGGTCGATCAGCACGCAGAGGGAGACGCGCTTGGGTCGGCCGAGGTCGAAGAGGCCGTTCATAGCGGCACGGATGGTGCGCCCGGTATAGAGGACGTCGTCCACGAGGACCAGGTCCATGCTGTCCACGCCGAAGGTGATGTCGGAGGATTGTAGGACAGCTTGCGGGGCCACCTTCGAGAGGTCGTCGCGGTATAGGGTGATGTCGAGGGTGCCGACGGGGACGTCTACCCCGTCGATGCCGCGCATGGCACGCGCAATGCGCTGGGCTAGCGGGACGCCGCGCCGGCGGATACCGATCAAGGCCAGGCTCTTGGTGCCGCCGCTTTTTTCGACAATCTGGTGGGCCAGGCGCTGCAGGGTGCGGTCGATTTCGGCCGCGGACATTAGTTGCGATTTTTCGACGATGCGCATGTTCGCGTAATGCTAGCACAAGTCGGGAAAACGGGAAGCGTTCGGGTAAGACGGAAAGGACTTTCACGCGGTGGTAATGGCGGCGTGCTAGACTTTCGCGGAATTCGAAAGGGAGAGGTCCATGGGGCTGAGGATGAAACCGAGAGCGAGGATATTCAGGGCGTTGGTTTTGGCCGCTTTGGCGACAGGGCTTTTGGCGAATTACATGGCGGCGCAGGCGCCCCAAACGGCCGCGTCCGTACCGAAGAAGGCGGAGAAGCCGACCAGGCCGAAGCTGGTGGTGCTGTTAGTGGTGGACCAGATGCGCGGCGACTACGTGGACAAGTTTCGCGGGCAATGGACCGGTGGCTTGAAGCGGTTGATCACGGAAGGCGCCTGGTTCCGCGCTGCGGCCTATCCTTACGCGGCGACTGAGACGTGCGTCGGACACTCGACAATCTCGACCGGCGCGTTTCCCGCAAGCCACGGGATGGTAGCGAACGCATGGTGGGACCGAGCGGAGCAAAAGATGGTGACGTGCACCAGCGACCCAAGCGCGAAAAACTCTGCGTATGCGGGGGGAGCCACCAAGGGCGGGGACTCGGCGTGGAGAATGCAATTACCGTCCTTCGCGGAGGAGTTGAAATTTCAGACCGGGGGCGCGACCCGTGTGGTAACGTTTTCGCTGAAAGCCCGATCGGCTATCACGATGGCCGGCCACAAGGGTGATGCGGTGACGTGGTTTGATCCATCGGGTGTGTGGGTGACGTCATCTGCGTATGGCACGATGCCGTTTGTGGAAGAGTTCGCAAAGAAAAATCCGGTCGCGCAGGATTATGGCAAGACCTGGTCCTTGTCCTTGCCAACTGGTTCCTATCTTTACGAAGAAGCCGCCGCCGGGGCGAGGGTACCGGAGGGATGGAAGGGCGTCTTTCCCCATCCCTTGCGCGGGAAAGGTGAAAGTGCGGCTCCGGATGCAGCGTTCTATGAACAGTGGTCAGACAGCCCGTTTGCCGATACCTACCTCACAAAGCTGGCGGAGACGGCGGTGGATTCGTTGGGACTAGGAAAGAGCGGGGCCACGGATTTTCTGGCTGTCGGCTATTCATCGGTTGATCATGTAGGCCACGCGTTTGGGCCACGCAGTTGGGAAATCCAGGACATTCTCGTCCGGCTGGACAAGGATCTTGGGGAGCTCTTCGCGTTTCTGGACAAGAAGGTGGGCGCTGGGAACTACGTGGTGGCATTAAGCGCAGACCATGGTGTCGCCCCGGTCCCGGTGGACATGCAAAAGACCGGCGTGGATGCGGGAGTGCTCAGCTTGCCCGAATTGCAGGCCCGCATCGAAAAGTCCTTGGAGCCGCTGAATTACCCGAAGCCAGTGGTGGCACGCATGGCGGGCAATGAAATTTATTTTTCCGAGGGACTTTACGAGCGGTTGAAGGCGGAGCCTCCAGCAATGAAGGCAGTGCTGGATGCGATTTCCGCTATGCCAGGCGTGGCGGCGGTTTACCGGGCGGAAGAGTTGGGTAATGGCACAACGCCGATTGCCCAAACGCGAAAGGCGGCGGTGCTGAGCTATTTTGCAGGGCGCAGCGGCGACCTTTATGTGTTGCAGAAGCCGTACTGGTTGCTGGACGGCTCGCCGGATGGAAATAAGCGCGCCACGGGGACCGGGCACGGGACGCCCTACAATTACGACCAGCATGTGCCGGTGTTCTTCATGGGGTATGGGATTCAGCCGGGAGAATATTTCGAGCCAGTGACGCCGGCGGATATTGCGCCTACGCTGGCGGCATTGACCGGAGTAACGCTGGCGACCCGCGATGGGCGAGTTTTGTCGGAAGCGTTGCGGACGCCAACGAAGAAGGAGTAGAAACAGCGGCTCTGAATCACCCCTTCAACGATTGCATTCCACCCCCGGGACCGCGACCTTGCCACGGAACCCCTCAGGCCTCGAAGGCCTGAGCTACAGGACCGAAACCTGACGGTCGCAGATCGTGCTATCCTCCCGGAGCGTGAATCCTTCCAGCCGAGTAGACCTCAGTGTGCAGGTTGGCGCACTGCGCCTCGCTAATCCCATCATTGCCGCCAGCGGAACCTTTGGGTATGGGCTGGAGTTCGCCCACCTGGTGGATTTGAACTGTCTCGGCGGATTCGTCACCAAGGGGATTTCTTTGCAACCCATCGAAGGCGCACCGGCGCCGCGGCTCTGCGATACGCCGTCAGGAATGTTGAACGCCGTAGGTCTACAAAACGTTGGCGTCGAAGTTTTTGTCAAAGCCAAACTCCCACTGTTGCGAAAATACAACACTCATGTGATCGTGAATATTTTTGGCGTCTGCCAGGAAGATTATGTTGGCGTCATCGAGCGCCTCGAAGAGGCGGAGGGGCTCGCCGCCTATGAGCTCAACATCTCCTGCCCTAACGTCAAGAAAGGTGGCATGCAGTTCGGCAGCGACCCTGCTCTTGTAGAGGAGGTAGTCGGTGCGGCGCGAAAGGCAGCGCGAAGGCGGCCGCTCTGGGTAAAATTGATGCCTCTTGTTACAGACATTGGACTTATCGCCAAAACTGCTGAGCAAGCAGGAGCTGATGCCCTGACTGTGGCCAATACTTTTCCGGCAATGGCGATCGATTTTAGAACCCAAAAGTCCCTCTTGGGGAACCTGACGGGAGGTCTCTCAGGCCCTGCAATCAAGCCCATCACCCTTCGACTCGTGTGGGAAGTGAGTAAGGCGGTGAGCATCCCGGTGATCGGCTTGGGAGGGGTGGAAACAGTCGCCGACGTCCTTGATTACGTCTCGGTAGGCGCTTCGGCGGTACAGGTCGGGACGGCCAGCTTCTCTGACCCGAGGGCCAGTGAGGCAATTGTGAGGGGTTTAGATAAGGGTCTAACTGAGCTTAAAATGTGTACTTTCAGTGAGTTAGGAGGTAAATTTTCCAAAGAAAATGGTTGACATAATGCGGTTTTTTTGATACACTTTTTTAGTATTTGTAGCGGATTAAACACACTATGAGACGACCACTCTTTGTAGCATGGGCCGCGATTCGTTGGGTGCCGTTGATGTTCTTGATCGCACCCGCAATGGAAGCACCCTTGGTGGCTTTGAAGAGCGAGCCGGTAAAGCCGATCAAGGTATGGGTTGGGAATGCCAGCTGGTATGGGCCCAACTTTGACGGCAAGAAGACTGCGAACGGCGAGAGGTTTAACGCCGAGAGCCTGACGGCCGCCCACCCGAACCTGCCGTTCGGATCCTGGGTGCGCGTCGTAAACACCCGCAACGGAAAATTTGAAGTTGTTCGTATTAATGACCGGGGTCCCTATCAAGAAGGACGCGAAATTGATGTATCCTATCGCGTAGCCCGGAAGATTGGCTTGATCAACTCGGGAGTCAGCCAGGTGCGGCTGGAGCTGATGCAACTGCCGCCGAAGCGAACTCGAGACGTTGCAAGCCAGAACTAAGAACTTCGGGCGCGTCCCCGACCTTGACAACCTTTGACGCCCATCCGCGAAGCAGCCTGATAGTAGCGCTGGACTTCGATTCCCTGTCCACAGCACTGAGATTTGCCGGCCAGATATCCGATCTGGTCGGCATGTTCAAAATCGGCAGCCAGCTGTTTACCTCGGCTGGGCCGGAAGCAGTGCGGCAGGTGGCGAAGCTGGGCGTGGAAATTTTCCTCGACTTGAAATTCCACGACATTCCGAACACGGTCGCGGGCGCGGTGCTCGCATCGGCGGCCTTGCCCGGGCTGAAGCTTGTGAATGTGCATGCGCTCGGTGGGACCGCCATGCTGCATGCGGCAGCTCAGGCCATCAGCGCCGGGGTGCCGATGGGTGCGGACCGTCCGCGGTTGCTTGCCGTGACTCTGCTGACCAGCATGGATGCGAAGGCGGTTCGCGAAGTGGGAATCGGCGGACCGCCCAACTCGCGCGTGGTGAAGCTGGCGAAGCTGGCGCAAAAAGCGGGAGTGGACGGCGTGGTGGCTTCCGTGCAGGAAGCAAAAGTGATTCGCAAAGCTTGTGGCCGGGATTTTCTGATTGTGACGCCGGGCGTTCGTCCTAAAGGCAAGAACGGCGACGCGGAAAAAGATGATCAGGCGCGTACGGCAACGCCGCGGGAAGCGATTCGCGCCGGCGCGGATTTTATTGTGGTCGGAAGGCCCATACTTGCTGCGGCAGACCCACGAGCGGCAGCGCAAGAAATCGTGGACGAAATCGCCTCCGCGAAATAAGAGAAGTTCCGAAGGACTTAGATTCCGAGAAAATTATTTTCCCGCCGCCTCCGACATAGAGGGAGCGGATCCGTGCGACCGAGTCCCCTGCAGGCGGCGGATAGCCGCATCGGATTCTTCCACTAACCTTGCCATCAAGCCGGCTGCGGACTGGCGGCGCGCCATCCGAACCCCCTGCCCCGCCCAAAGAGAAAGAAATTCCGCGCGGCCGCTTTTTGCGGCGGCTGTGCGCAGCGGGCGCGTAAGGACATTCTGCTGCGGAAACGGAAGAATACCCTCGTCACTTTCACTCGATTCCATCTCAGTCATGAAACGG
>DATLVJ010000475.1:0-6097 GCA_035577585.1 Candidatus Limnocylindrales bacterium | reverse complement strand
AAGCGGAAAATCTCCAGCTTTTCAAGAACCCCGCGGCTCAATAACCGCGGGCGTCCATCACCCGTTTGAAGGGCAAGGCGTCCTTCGCCAGGCCATGCCCTTTTCCCACAAGTACAACTCGTCAGAAATCGAAACGACCATTTGCGTCCCGCGGAGGTAATGTCCTGGGCAATTCAATCGAGAGGTACGGACACTTTCCCGGGATACTGGTGTCTAATGGGTAGAGTTCGCCCAAAAATCAAAACAAACATGGCATTTCTTCGCAAAGGCTTTCTCAGGTCAGCCAACCGCCGCAACGAACTGCTTTGCCGGCTGGACCCTGCCCCGTTTGCCGCAATTTTTTTCGCAATCTTCCTTCTACTTCTGAACCCATATACGGTTACGGATATTCCTAGCCGCATGGGGAACGCCGACCTCGTCACACTGCAACACACCAAGAATTTGCCGATGGCAAACCGCGAAGACGCCATCTGGATTACATTGACGCGTGATGGTTCGATTTACTTTCAAAACTCCCGTGCTGTTTCAACTGAGTTACCCAACAAAATTCGCGACGCCGTACTGAACAGCGCGGAGAAGCGCAGCTACCTGAAAGTAGATGCGCGAGCGAAATACGGCGACGTGAACGCATTGCTGCTCTATATCCAATTGTCCAGTATTGAAGATGTGAGCATACTCGCCGAAACGCCTTACCACTCAGGTTTTTGAGTTTTCGCGCTCTACCCTGTAAACAGAATTCCAGCTAACATTCTTAGTGTACGAAACGATTTTCCACGGAGCGAAGTAATGTCCACTTTCGGCCTGATCGAATACAAAGACGCCAATCCCGCCGTGAAAGCGGTTTACGACGACATAATGGCGACGCGCAAAACCGACTACATCAACAATTTCTGGAAGGCCATCGCCCACGATCCCGCGCTGCTCAAGCGCACCTGGGAGGACCTGAAAGCCATCATGGCCCCCGGCGCGCTCGATCCGCTGACGAAAGAATTGCTGTACATCGCAGTCAGCGTCACTAACAACTGCCACTATTGCATCGCTTCCCACACCGCGTCCGCCTTTGCCAAGGGTATGACGCCCGAAATGTTCAAGGAACTGCAGGCGGTGATCGGCATGGCCAACGAAACGAACAAGCTAGTTACCGGCTACCAGGTCGCCGTAGATGCGCGCTTCCAGCCTCCCTTGGATATGAACAAGAAGTAGCCTCTCGAAAACTTTGGCGGTGCCGCTAAATACCGTCCGCCCAACGGTTTTCACGCGCCTCGCTGTTCCAATCCGCAACTTCACTCTTCGCGCACAATGGGCCCACGCTGGTACTTGCGTACTATATGGGACCCTGCGCGGCAATCCCAACATATAGAGGTAGAAACGGGAAGCCCGAGGTACGGGCCTGTCCGTACAAGTCCAGCTCAAGTGAGTGGTTTATGACACCCATCGTGAAAGACCCAGAGAACGCAACCGCACTAACCGTTCCCGGAATTCCGGCGGCCCCCGCTGGCAACGCGCCTGCGCGCCCACAACCTGTCGCGCTCGAAGTTCCCGTCACGGTGAACGGCTCCCGCTCCGTGGAAGGCTCCGATAAACGCGAACCGTTTTCCGAACGCTCGCAGACCGTGCTGGTTTTCGGGCATGGCGCGGTGCTTCGCATTTCCGCGCTGCTGGCACCCGGGCAGCTGGTTTTCCTGACCAACGAAAAAACCAAGAAAGAAGTTGTTTGCGTGGTCGTGAAATCCAAGACTGATGGCAATGCCGTTGGGTACGTTGAGTTGCGATTCACGGAACCGGCGCCTGGATTTTGGGGCATGCGTTTTCCTTCGGACACTGTGCTGCCTCAAGCGGTGACGCGTCCGGCGACACCGGTGACTGCTCCGGCTCTACCCAAGGCGACGCCTGTTGCGCCGCCGGTTGCCGCGAAGCCCGTCACGGCGCCGTTGCCGATCGCGGTTAAGCCCGTGAATGCCGCGCCGCCAGCGCCGGTCAGCGCCGCGCCAGAAATTCCCAAGACGCGCGCGCACGAGGCGCCCTCGTCTTCTCCGGTTGCTCTGCAACCGATACCAGTGAGCTCGCCCGCCTTGTCGAGCGTAGCGTCTTCTCCACTTTTCGCCCCCACGGAATCGAAGACTATACTTCCTTCTTCTACGGGTGCGAATTCTTCTTCGGCTGATCATTCTACGGAAGAGCTCAAACAACAGGCTGCTCGCCTGCAGGAGCAGCTGAGCTCTCTGTTGTTTGCCGAAACGCCAAAGACGGCGGCTACTGCTTCCGAGCCGGCTCTTGAAAATGGCGTTGCGCCGGAGTTGGCGCAGAAAGTTCTTGATCTTACAAATTTCAACACCGCGCCGGTGTCCACGCAGCCCATTAAGAGCGTTGCGCCTCCGCCAAAATCGGGCACATCTTCCCTGGAAGTGGAAGAGATCAAGATTCCCGCATGGTTAGCTCCGCTGGCTCGCGAGTCAGAGACGCTAGCCGCCGCGCAAAGCTCCAGCGCCGAATCGAACTCATTCACTGAATTGGAACCGGTGGTTGCTCAGCCGACGGAAGAAAAAATCATTCAGGAATCGCACTTATCTCCGCAGCGCCCAGAAGTTGCCATTTTTGGCGGCCAACTTCTTGGGGAATCGGCGCAACCGTCTGGTTCCGCCTCCTCGGGCTCACGGACAGGTCTATTCCTCGGCATCGCGGCATCGCTACTGCTGATCGCGGGAGGAGTCTGGTACTCGAGGCAACCCGGCAACGCAATCTCCGGATTGCTGGACGGAAATTCCACGGCCACTCAGCCGGCCTCGGAACCTGCGCCTGCGATCGCTAAACCAGCGACGCACCCGGAGATTCCTTTTGCATTGGCAAGTTCATCTCCGTCCTCGCTCCCGGTCGGTGCCTCAAATTCGGCGGCTTCCAATGTTGCGAAGAATACGCCCGTGGCTCCGGCCCCCCGCAACACGAATTCGATTGCGGCTCCCGGCGCGACTCCGAGTCCGCGGAACGCGCCGCCGGTGGAAGAACCGAAAAAGCCGGCACTGGGCGACGTTCGCCTCTCGACTCCGGTGATCAATCGCAAGAAGGCGGCGTCCGTTGCGCCGGGCGACTCTACGCTATCGTTCGAGGACAGTGCCAGCGTTGGCGAAGGCGCGCCCCTTTCGGGATTGAGCGCGGCTCATCGCAACGAACCGGCCGCTCCTATTCCTGTCGGCGGCGATGTGAAGGCCGCGAAGCTGCTCAAGTCCGTTCAGCCGATCTATCCACAGATGGCGAAATCCCAACACGTGTCCGGGAATGTGCAGATTGACGCCTTAGTTGACGCGGAGGGCAATGTCAGCGCCATGAAAGTAATTTCCGGCCCGGCGCTGCTTCGCGAAGCCGCTTTGCAGTCCTTGAAACAGTGGAAGTATCAGCCCGCCGAACTCAACGGCCAACCCACGTCCATGCACCTGACGGTGACGCTGCAGTTCCGCGCGCAATAATTAGCCATGCCAAACGGCAATCTGCCGGAAGCAATGCGGCAAATCAAGAACTTAGTTTAAAAATCATTTCATGTACTAGGCGCACCATGTTGCGAGCCCGGCTCGACATATAGCTGGACCTACGGAGACATCCTATTGGGTGTCACGCCCTGAAGTGGTAAAGGAGGCACAGTCCTGTTGCCGATGCGGTGACATTCGCTGGATCGCCCTTGCCCAGATTCTGCATTCCCGATGGAACCTTTGCGCTCCGTATTTGCGAGTGAGGTCTCCACAAGGTTTCACCCGAGAACGCGCTACCTTAGGGATTGTTTGCTCCGCGCGCACAAGCATTGGGAGCGTGCGTACCCGATGGGTGCAAGCATACAAAACGCCAAGGTTGTGTGGCTGGGGGGAGCGCGATATGATTGGCCAAGAGGATGGCAATGACGACTGATCGAATCGAGATCAACCCGGCGATCATGATGGGGAAGCCCGTCATTCGGGGGACTCGAATCACTGTCGAGCTAATCCTTCGCAAACTCGCTGAGGGCGCGAGCGAGGGTGAACTGGTGGAAGACTACCCGCACCTCATCACAGAAGCCATCCGGGCGGCTGTGGCCTACGGCGCCGCCAGCGTAGCCCACGAAGAAGTGGTGCTGCTTTCCGATACGCCGATTCCTGGCAAATCCTGAAACATGAACTTCCTGGCCGACGAAGCCTGTGCTGGGCCTGTCATCCGGGCGCTGCGCGAAGCTGGCCATGATGTGGTTGCGATTTCTGAAGTCGCCGCGGGCGCAGCGGACGACGAGGTTCTGGAGCGCGCTCTGAATGAGAAGCGCGTACTCATCACCGAGGATCGAGACTTTGGCGAATTAGTGTACGCGCGTGGTCGGTCGTCAACCGGCGTGATTCTGGTCAGATTTCCTAGTAGCGCACGCCGTGCTAAGCCAAGCACTGTGGTCGAGGCTGTGGCGAAGCTTGGCGTGCGGCTGTACGATTCGTTTACCGCGGTAGAAGCCGGAAGAGTCCGCGTCAGCGGTCGACCCTGAGCCTCTAGGAGCGGGAGTTCAAGATGAAGCTTAGACTAGACGTGATGCACAGCGAACGCGAGACCACCGATAACTCGCGCCCTGAGTCGTCTGACTCCGAGACGGAAGATATTACTACCGCACCCCATACTATGATTCCCTGATGGCACGGGCCGGCCAGGCACGCTACTTTGCCAGGAGCCGCGGTGCGATCCCTTCGAAGGCGCTCTTGGAGCTGGAAATGACTTCGTTGGCCCCAAGAGTTTCCAGGATTTCCGCAAACTCGTCCATATAGCAGCGCACGATGATATGCGCATTGGGATTTTTCTCCCGCGCCTTCTTCGTTACCAACAGAGCGGTTTCGACATTGTTGGTGGCCACAACCACGGTGCGGGCGTGCGCGATGCCCGCGTCCACCAGCGTCGAGTCTTCCTTTGCGTTGTCCACGATCACCGGCTCTCCGAGGCGCACCAGATCGTCCACCACAGCCGCGTCTCGATCGACCAGCACGTACGGTTGCCGGGATTCCCGCAAATGCTCGACGATGCGAGCTCCCAGATGCGTGTAGCCCACCACGATCACATGATTCCTGAGTTCGCCAGCCAGCATGCGGCACCCCTCCTGCGGGTTATAGCGCTGTAACGCCTGCAAAAAGAAAATGGAAATCACAATGCCAAACAGGACGCACTGGCCCCAGAACGAATAGAGATCCCAGAGCTCACCGCCGTTTTTCTTCAGATAGACGGCGTTCAGAATCGCATCCCGAAACGGCAAGCCACCTGCGTAGCGAAAAGTTAGCATTCCCAGCAAAAACCATGCGCCAATCAGCGCAAATCCCCAGCGGGCCTGCCGGAAAAACAGATTTGCTCGAATCCAGAAATACCGTTTCATCGTCTTAGCAAATCCTATTGGGCGAATAGACTGGCGTCAACGGCGTGTTGGTGGATTCGCAGCCCCTTGTTCCACTTCGCGCGGCAGGTCGCCTTGCGGTCCGTGTGTCCCCTTCGTATACTGGGTGCCCGGCCAATTTTCGGGCCCGGCGGGTGGGTAGCCCGTTTGCGACCTCCTTTTTGGCCTCACTTTCACGCCTGCGAGACTCATACAGGCGAATTATGATGTACAGCCGGCGGCTTCACGAGCTGTCCTGGCAAGGGAGAATTTTGCATGCCTCACACGCCTGCACCGGAAGAGATGAACGTCTACCAGAACGCCGAAGCGCGTTTTGAAGTGGCAGCTAACAAGCTGGGTCTCGAGCAGGGAATCTATCGTTATCTCAAATATCCCGACAAGGAAATCACCCTGTACATCCCGGTGGGGATGGACAACGGGCAGTTGGAAGTGTTCACCGGCTATCGCGTGCTGCATTCGACTGTGCGCGGACCCGGAAAGGGCGGGATTCGATTCGCGCCGGATGTAAGCATTGACGAAGTGCGCGCGCTTTCTGCTTGGATGACTTGGAAATGCGCGGTGGTGGATATCCCGTTCGGCGGTGCGAAGGGCGGCATCATTTGCGATCCGCGCAAAATGTCACGCAGCGAACTTGAGCGTTTGACTCGGCGCTACACCGCGGAGCTTTCCGACTGGCTTGGGCCAGAGCGCGATGTTCCGGCGCCGGACGTCGGCACGAAC
>DATLVJ010000474.1:0-3142 GCA_035577585.1 Candidatus Limnocylindrales bacterium | reverse complement strand
ATCTGGGCAGAGGCAAATTCGGAAGTGAGATATTCGAGGACTAGACTCTGCGAGAGGCGGCGGAGATAGACCTGGGGGATTTCGCCTTCTTGCGGCGAGTAGTGAGTCATCGAGGCGAGCAGCATGCGGACAGTGCCGCGGCTGGCTTGTTCCATCGAAGAGTGAATGGCGCGCGCCGCTTCTTCGGGGGAGAGGCCGCGGGCGCCCTCCATCGGCGGAGTGAGGTGGCCGATGAGGCGGAGCGTGTCGGTAAGCTCGGGTAGCTGCGGAGCGTGGATGGGAGTGTCGCCGGTTTCCTCGGACGAAGTTCCGCCATAGGCGACGAGGGCCGCGATAAGGCTTGCCAAAACGGTGTCCACCTTGCGCTCAGTCAAGGTGTTGATCTGAATGCCTTCCACGCGATGCTCCCGGAGAAGCGCCGCCCAGGCGATGGTTGCTTCGTGCCTGGAGGGCTCATCCGATTTTAGCAAGGTCACCTTCATCAGTTGAGCAAGGGTGTCCAATTCGCCCACATTAAATTTAGGAGCGAACCACAGGGTCTGGATTCCGGCGCGCTGGAGCTCCATGGCTAGAGCGTGGAATTCGCCGCGGGCGTCGGGGAGGTGGGCTTCACTGACTTTGGTGACGACGATGCCCCCGCGCTCGGGACGAATTTCCATGCCGCCCAGATCGGCGGCGGTGCGGCGCAGAGACTCGTAGGCGACGTCGAGACTGTCCTGAACGCGCGGGTGAGCGGTGCTGTAGAGACGATGGGCGCGAAGGAGCAGGTGGAATTCGCGTACGGCCAGAACAGCGTCGGCGAGGAGCGGTTCGACGGTGCGGGACTGCTCTCGACGCAGTGAACCCGAATCGTTGGGCGTGGAGCGCTTGGGGACGGGATGAGCGCCCGATCGATCGTCGAGAAGAGCTGTGGCACGAAGTACCAAGAAACTGCCTTGCTTTCCGCGAGGCCCGAGGGCGTCGCTGGGAGAAAAAATTACCGGGTACCGGGGGCTGGAACGGGAGAAAGGCCCCGACCAGCGGGAGGAACCCTGTAAGTATTAGAGTAGAGGGGGAGGCGGGGGCCTATAGTACTAGTAGGCCATTGTATGTACGGAAAGGTCACAAAATCAGGAGAGATTTGTTGTTGGAGTGCTCATATTTTCGCCTTATTTTTGCTATCGAATAGGTAGATTTTACTTGCCGGGCAGGGTTGCGGAGACGTTTACGGTTCCCCCTTCGGTGGCGTCAATCCCCCGCCGGGTAAATTCGTAGCCTTTCAAACGCAGCCCGATCATGTGGGGGCCGGTGGGAATCTGCACGCGGGCAGGGGAGAACTGGCCGGTGGAAACGCCGTCGACGAGAATCTCGGCACCAACGGGGGTGGTATCTACTTGAGCCCACGCCACACGGCCGCCTCTGGCCTTCAGCTCGAGTTCGAGGGTTGTCTGGACGTTGTCCTTCAACTGGACTTGGCCGACGTAGGGTTCATAGCCTTCGAGACGAAGGACGAGATTGTAGGAGCCTGCGGCGAGCGGAATGGTGACAGGTGTTTGACCGGGTTGCTTATCGCCATTGATAAAGACATCGGCACCGGCTGGGCGGCTGGCGACGTAGAGGCCTTTGGCGAGGGCCTCGAGCAGAATTTTTTGATCTTGGGAGTCGCCGATTTTGAGTTCGAGAGCTGTCTGAACCTGGAGATAGCCTTCCTTTTGGACCTGGAGGCTGTAACGTCCCGGGGCCAGATCGTTGAAGCTGCAGGGCGTCTGGCAAGTGGCATCGGCGCGGCCGGAAGGACCGAAAATGGTGGCTTTGGCGCTGAGTACGTTGGTGAGGACATGGACGGCCGCGTTTCCACTCGAAGGAACAGGGTGGCCACTGTTGTCGGCATTCTGCGAAGCGGGAAGCGGCGTGTCGTCGTAAGAGATTTCGTCGACCACGTGGACGCTGGCCGGGGCATTGCGCATGAAGTGCAAGAGCGAGGAGTGTTCTGCGGGACGCAATTTACCAGTAAGGATGATGGTGTTGCTAGTGGCGGCGACTTTTACGCGGCCAGACACGGAACGGTCGGCGAGGGCGGCTTCGATTTCACCTTTGTATTCCAGGGCGGCGGGAGTAATGGTGGGCTCGGCCTTCTTGGGTTCAGGCGTTGCGGGGGGAGGAACCGGTTTTTTCTCGACGGCGCTTACGGGCGTTGGAACTGGATCGGATTTCGCGGGAGCAGGCGACGCAATAGAAACGGACACAGGAACAGGAACTACGGAAGTGCCGCTGGGCTGTTCGGTGCCTGCCGGGGCAGAAGCCGACGCAGGATCTGGATCCGAGGGCGCAGGTTTCGGGGCGGGAGCTGCGGGAGCCGGGGCTTCCTGATGAGAACGGTTATTCAACTCGCGCGCGGCCTGAAATTCGGGGCGGAGTTTGTTGAAGCCATAGGCGATCACGCCGACGAGAAGCAACGCAAGCATGACGGTGAGAACGGGGCTGCTTTTTTTGGGTTCTTCGACGACGGGGGCAATCGTTCCGGTGCGGCGGACAACCGGCGTATGCGTTGGATTGGTGCCGCGATTTTGCAGCGAACGAATGGTTGGCGTGACGTTGGGACTGCCCGTCGGCGTAAGCTGGGGGTTGCCGCCCGCAATGCCGAGAGGAAATGCTGAACCCGAACGCGGGGAGATGAGCGTGGCGTCGGGACTGCGATCTCCTGGAGTGAGCGCGCGATAGTTGCGAAGATCTTCGAGGAGTTCACGGCAGCTCTGGTAGCGGACTTCGGGTTCTTTGGCGAGCGCGCGCATGACGATGTCGCTAAGGCCCTGGTGGATGGAGGAGTTGAGCGTGCGCGGAGGAATCGGTTCTTCGTTGACGATTTTGTAGATGACGGTGGTGATGCTCTGCCCGGGGAAGGGTTTTTCGCCGGTGAGGATTTCGTAAAGCAGGACGCCGAGGGAGAAGATGTCGCTGCGGCCGTCGACGGGGCGGCCTTTGACTTGTTCGGGCGACATGTAGCTCGGCGTGCCCATCACGTGCGTGGTCTGTTGAACGGTGCCGAATTGCAGGATTTTGGCGGTGCCAAAGTCGGTGACTTTGACGGTGTCGTCGGCGGTGAGCATCAGGTTGGCAGGCTTGATGTCGCGATGGATGATGCTGCGCTCGTGGGCGAACTGGA
>DATLVJ010000473.1:0-3701 GCA_035577585.1 Candidatus Limnocylindrales bacterium | reverse complement strand
GCATTTGCTCGCAGAAAGGGCTGAGTGAAGTGCCAGAGTTCGCCGGTGAGTCCCAGTTTATTTGTGAGCGGATGCGAAACCGAAATCGTTTGGCCAAACTGTCCTCGTCGGACGGAATTTTGCACCAGCTCGGTGAAAAATAGGTTCCCGTCAAAATGAAACTTTTTGAAATCGGAGCTGGCCAGAAGTGTAAGTATGTTCGTTGGGCTTCCAATGTCGAAGTCCGTTGCGCCATCATCATATGCATGATGTAAGAAGCTGGCCGCCAGGGTTGGCTTGGCGCCTTCGCCGGGATAAATCACCCCTTGCACACCCCAATACAAATCTCCCCCGTTGTCCGCGCTTATGCCAGAGGAATGGGAGTGAGCGTACGGTTCAATGGAGGCCAGCAACTCCAGCCGAGATGCGACCGAGAGTTTCACCACTTCATTCATGCTATACCGCGAAGAGAATTCCGGAGAGTGGGTTGCTCCAGTGTAGCCCGTTTCAAATTGAACATATCCGACGGGCGTGATCGTCGCTGGGGTCGCCACGGTTGGACGTCCGGGGTTGGCTATTGGTACTTCGGGCAAGCGGGACTGCGCCGCGCTAGATGGCACAAACGCGGTTAACATCACAAACGATGCGAGGGAAATCGACTTCAACTCTCGCCCTCCGGCGCGGCTCCGGCCAACTCGAACAAACAAACCACGAAACGCCATTCTGGGAAGTGCGCCGGGAATTCGACGCAGGCACTCCCTTGGGAGTTCTTCTCAATTATTCTCCCGGATTACCGCGATTGTTGTGAATTGAGTTCGCGCAGGTTTCCATAAGGTACGGTTTGCACTCGGAACAAACTCTCCTGCGCGAATTTTAAACGGAGGGCCCGGCGAAAGTCTGTCCGCTAGCCGACGCCGGGAAAATCGCCGGGATCGGCGTGAACAAAATTGCCGTGGCCGTCATTCAGGAAAATCACCTCGAAATGGGAGTCAAGCAGCGAAGTGAACACCAGATCCGCGAACTTGTCGCCATTCACATCTCGCGGACTAATTTGAAGACCGCCGGAAGGACCGGCCATAAAAATCGCAGATTTGTGTCCGCCGCTGAAGTTGAAGTCGATGGAATATTGCGAGGTGCTAGAGCCATCGCTGGTAACGCGGACAAACGCCAAATCGGGCTGCAGGTCGCCGTCAAAATCTGCGATGGCAAATTGCGTGGAGCCCAGCGCCACTGCCGTCCGGACAAGGCGAGAGATGGGCTGCCCTGTGTTTCGGAATTGCAGGCGGGCAGCCGCAAAGCAGGCAAACACACAGAGCACGGCGATTCCCGGAAGAAAGAGTCTGCTGGATGTGTTGCGCAAGCCCATAGCAACGACCTAGTCTACCGCACTTTAGGCGAGGACTGGCAAACCACGGAAGTCGTCGGCGCGGGCCACCTTCAACACCACCAGGGGCATAAATCCCATATCTCATATTTCGTCATGGACTTCGAATAACGTGTTTTTCATGGAGTTAACTTATCGGCGGCTGTTCCCGCCCCTTGCCCCGGAGTTCGTCGAGTAGACTGATAAAATATCAGTAACAGCTTAAATACTTCTCCGGGTCCCCGAGAAGACTGGAGCGCGAATGCAGAGTCGCGAATTGCCGCGTCTAAACGTAAGCTCGGATTGAATGAAGAAACTCGACCGCCTGGGCTGGGCGGCAGGCATCGGAATGCGAGCGTTCGGAGTTGAAGCGGGAGTACGCGTGACCGCGGCGGGAATCTTGCCAAAGGTTCTTCCGTTGCTGCCCCCTGGCTGGAAGACTTCCCACAAATCCACCGTGCAGCGATTGTATTCCCTGGTTGTGGCGAAAGCCGGCCAGGACCACCGCTTGCGCCGCTTGCACATTCTTTACGCGGACGGCGAGCGCATCGCGCGGAACACGGAGTTGGATCCGGTCCTGGCGGCGCTCGAAACGGATTTGCACCGCTACGTCGCCGAAACTTCGCCGGACATGACATTCCTGCATGCTGGTGTTGTCGGCTGGCAAGGGCGCGCGATTCTGCTGCCCGGGCGCAGCCTGAGCGGCAAGACCACGCTGGTGCGGGAACTGCTAAGCCGCGGAGCAACGTACTACTCCGACGAATTCGCCGTTGTGGACGACTTCGGAAACATTCATCCCTTCACCCGGCCGCTGGGTATTCGCGAAGATTCCACTTTTGCGCAGACCAAATACGCCGCTGCAACATTGGGTGCAACCTCTGGCACCAAACCATTACCAGTGGGAGCGGCCGTGATTTGTAAATATAAAGCCGGGGCCTGCTGGAATCCGGCTCCGCTCTCGCACGGAGCTGGGGCGCTGGAGCTGATGGCCAACAGCATAGCGGTACGCAACCGGCCGCAGGACACTCTGCGAAGAATTCAAAAGCTGGTAAAGGGCGCAGTATTCGTCAAGGGAACGCGCGGGGAAGCCAGTGAATCGGCAGAATCCATTTTGCATTTATTGGACTCTAGTGACCGACAGGAGCAAGCATGAAGGAAAGGGAATGTCCGCAGGCACGCGTGGATTGCCTGACGCGCAAATTCGGTGATGAAGTTCTGGTTTACGATCAGGAACGCAATGTGGGGCATTGCCTGAACTCGACGGCGGCTGCGGCGTGGAAGCTTTGCGACGGCAAGAACAGCGCTTCAGATCTAGCAAAAGTCATGACCCGGGAGCTTTCAACTCCGGTCGATGAACCCGTCGTGATGCTGGCATTGGAGGAATTGTCAAAAGCCCGTTTGCTGGTCGAAGAGGTAAGGCCGGTCAGGCGAACTTCACGTCGAAACGCGATCCGCACACTCGGCATCGCCAGTGCCATCGCACTGCCGATAGTCACTTCTCTCGTGGCACCCACACCCGCGCGCGCGGCGTCCTGCTTCGCGAATGGGAAGCCTTGTGCTAGCAATGCGCAATGCTGTTCGGGAAAATGTGGCACTGGTGGTCATTGCAACAGCTAACTTCCTCGGCCCCAGATTCCCGTTCCCTGCACGGTTTAGCGAATCGCGGGCGCACCACTCTAATATCGTTGATACCCTTTTCCATCCCGGCATCGTAAAGTGGCAGGGCAGGCTAGATGTACCCGGAGCCGTGGCCGCTTGGAAGAAGTTGTTAAAGCCGAATCCTTCCTAACCCGAAAAAGACGCGGCAGTGCTGCTGTTTATGCGGGCGCCGCAGCGCTGAAGCAGCTCTCTCTTTCCCAAACTTCCCTGCTCTCGAATATTTCCTCCGCATGGCAGACACCGCGATGACTCACCGATTAGTTAAAGCGGTGATCGTCGGTGCCGGACCCGCGGGATTGACCGCCGCCTATGAACTGAGCAAAAAGGGCCAGCGCGTTGTGGTGCTAGAGGCGGATCCGCAGTATGTCGGCGGAATTGCCCGCACCGTCGAGTACCACGGATACCGCTTCGATGTTGGCGGCCACCGGTTCTTCTCCAAATCGCGTGAGGTGGAGGATCTCTGGACGGAGATTCTCGGCGCGGATCTGCTGCAACGGCCGCGGTCCTCGAAGATCTATTATCGCGGCAAATTCTACACTTATCCTTTGAAGCCGTTGGAGGCGCTTTCCCAGCTAGGCATTATGGAATCCGCGCTCTGCGTTCTGTCCTTTTTAAAGGGGCGACTGCACCCGGTGCGCCGTCCGAAATCCTTTGAAGATTGGGTCGTGAACGAATTCGGAGCGCGGCTGTTCAGGATTTT
>DATLVJ010000472.1:0-2117 GCA_035577585.1 Candidatus Limnocylindrales bacterium | reverse complement strand
ACGCACCGCGACATGGGCCCGCGCGCACGTTATCTGGGCTCGGAAGTTCCCGCAGAAGAACTGATCTGGCAAGATCCCATCCCCAAGTTAAATCACAAATTGGTTGATGCGCTGGATATAGCGTCGCTGAAGAGCAAGATTCTTGATTCCGGCTTGTCCGTCTCGGAGCTTGTTTCCGCTGCGTGGGCTTCGGCCGCCACTTTCCGCGGCTCAGACAAGCGCGGCGGAGCGAATGGTGCTCGTATTCGTCTGGCACCGCAGAAAGATTGGCCGGTCAACCAACCAACCCAATTAGCAAAAGTGCTTAAGGTATTAGAGGTTGTTCAAAAAGCATTTGATAGCTCCGCAACCGGCGGCAAAAAGGTTTCGCTTGCGGATCTGATTGTCCTTGGTGGTTGTGTCGGTATCGAGAAGGCTGCAAAGAATGCCGGCCACGAGGTCACCGTTCCTTTCGCGCCGGGACGTATGGACGCATTACAGGAGCAAACCGATGTCGCATCCTTTGCCGTGCTCGAGCCGTTGGCGGACGGGTTTCGCAATTATCTCAAAGGCAAATACACAATCCTGGCCGAGGCGCTGCTCATTGATAAAGCGCAGCTCCTAACATTGACCGCTCCTGAGATGACGGCGCTCATCGGTGGCATGCGCGTCTTAAAGACCAATTCAGACTGCACACCACACGGAGTCTTCACTCGCCGACCAGAGGCCCTGACCAACGACTTTTTCATGAACCTGCTCGATATGGGCACAGAGTGGAAGCCTGTCTCGCAAGATGAAGATTTATTCGAAGGTCACGACAGGAAAACAGGTGCAGTGAAGTGGACTGCCACACGCATTGATCTCGTCTTCGGTTCGAACTCAATTCTCCGAGCTTTGGCAGAAGTTTATGGAAGTTCAGACGCGCAAACCAAATTCGTTCATGACTTCGTCGCGGCCTGGGACAAGGTGATGAATCTTGATCGTTTTGACCTCGCATAAACTTAGTTGGTGAAATCATGAACGACTCATTTCCATCTCTGATAACTTCGGATGTGAAAGCTGGCTTGGCATTGGCAAGTAATTTGGCTGACCAACTTCAACGTGTTATCGAACAGGACGGTTCTAAATCGGAACGTCCCGGCGGCATGAATTATCTTTTACCCGCTCAGGTTCCAAAGGAGATAATCGCCAGCATTCTGTTTTTTGCCATAGGCGCCGCCAACCAAGGCTGGACAGCTAAAAAGTGACACTTCCTCCAAAAGGAGCCAGTTGTTGGCCGTCGCCAGCGCTTTTTTGTGAGAGTGAATCCACTTGTCTCTCCCATTTCCGACTTCGAGAGGTTGAGCAAAGTTCCACCTTGCTCGCGAACCAAAAGGACAGCCGTCGAAAGGTTGCCACACATGGTGAGAGAGGCAAGTGCCTTTCGTGCCTGATATTTATATACACGCTTTGCATAGCGCCCGCACCGCTCCGACATCTTCTCGTCCGACCGCATGGATGTCGACTGAGTTCGATGTTGTGTCCATTTTGTCATGATCAGTTAAAAGTTCGAGCTTGGGGTGTGCAACCGGGCGATGGAAAGTGGTGGCGCTGTATCTTTCACGGAAGGATTTCCAGCGATGCAAGCTTGTTGCCTTCCAGTTTGAAGAAATATCGGAGATAAACAGGACTGCCGGGAAAGTTCCCCGTCAGTCGACTGGTAACGACAGTCTTTCCGCTTTGCTGTTTGCACGCGAAAGGCTCACTCGTATATTCATACTTCGCTGACGCGTCGGTCTTCCATTTCTTGATGGCCGCTTTGCCATTATAGGTGTGCCCCTCGTCTTTCACGACTGCATTTTCAGTGAAACACTGCGAGACTGCTTCACCGTCCAGTTTATCGGCATCGAAATAAGTGGCGATGGGCTTGGGTAAAGCGAGGAGTTTTGGAGTTGGTTTCATTTTTGTATCCTGATTGTTTGAATGCTTGATTTGCGCCCTGTCAGACCGTTGGAATCGTGCCACCGTCAATGACGAACTCGGTTCCGGTAATCGCAGAGGCTCTTTCTGAGGCGAGAAAGGCGACCAGTTCGGCGACCTCCGCCGGCTGGTTAGGGCGACCCAATGGAATACCGCCGAGCATATCCATCAATTTTTGC
>DATLVJ010000471.1:0-2032 GCA_035577585.1 Candidatus Limnocylindrales bacterium | reverse complement strand
CTCCATTTAGCGACCTGGAAATTAATGCGCTGGTCCGCGGATCTACAGTTGTGATCCAAAAATCGATCCGGGAGGGCTTTGGATTGACGGTGAGCGAGGCGCTTTGGAAGAAGAAGCCGGTGATCGGCAGCGCTGTGGGCGGCATCAAATTGCAGGTGATTGACGGCGTAACTGGGTTTTTGGTGCATTCGATCGAAGGCGCCGCCAACCGCGTAATACAGCTGCTCGGAGACCGGAAACAGTGCGAGCGCATGGGCCAAAATGGATTCGAGCATGTAAAGCAGAACTTCCTGGTGACCCGGCAGGTGAAAGACTACCTTCTCACGATGCTGGCTCTTGAGCACCCGCACGAAAGCGTTGTGCACCTCAACTGAAGCACCCATCCTCCGTAAGAAAACGAACTGTTTTTTGATTGGGGAAATTCTGCCAGCTGCACGCTCTAATCTACCTCGCCTGCATAGCGCGCAATTGTGATTCAAAGGACTCCTTGCCGAATTGTCCGTTTAGATGGCTATAGATGCGTGATTCAGGTTTCATCGGGAAATTGGTGACCGGATTGCCGGGTTCCGCCTGGAAAGACCGAGGAGGACTCCATGGTCAACGAAGAAATCGAAGAACGTGTATTACCGCACACTCTGGACGATACGTGGGAAGAAGAAGATCGGCGCCGCAGGTTCAGAGCCCGAGTAGTCGGCGTTGTGGTGATACTGGGGGCGCTTGCAGCACTGGTTTGGTACGTCTATCCGGGACTCGCAGAGCATGGAATTTCTCTCGCAAACTTCACTGACCGCATAACTGAACTGACAAACGGGAGCAAGGCTCAACTTGCGGACGTTAAGAGCGCGCTCGCCACCGCTGGAAGTCGCATCGATGCGGCCGACAAAGTCTTGGGCGACATGGTCAAAGAGTGGGATGGCCTAAGGTCCCGGATGTCGATGCTTGAAGGCCGCGTCACCTCTAATCTCCAGGCGGCGCGAAAACAAACACGGGAACTGATCGCACAACAGCAACAAAAGATTCAATCCGAGATTGACAGCAGAACGCAGGGCCTGCAGGCTCGCGTGACACGCATAGAATCCGGTCAAGAGTCCCAACAAGCCAAAGTCGCGAGGCTGGAGCAGGAACTGGCCGAGGCCCGGCAGGAGAATGGCCGACAACTGGCCCTTCTGCAGCAGGACCGGGATCGCGTCGATCACGCCCTTACGAATCTCGATCAGCGCGTGGAGGATGACAAGCAGGAACTGGCCGCTGTACATTCGCGAATCGATCGCCAGCGTATTGACTTTGAGGCTGGCATCAACCATAGCCGTGAGCTGGCACCTGGCATTACGCTACAGGTCAACCGTACCAACGCCGGTTATCAACGCTTCGAAGGCTGGGTATTCCTCATGCCGGACCGCCGCACCATCTGGGTCCACAATCAAGGAGTACAGCGTCCCGTCGAGTTCTATAGCCGCGCGGACGGGCGGTCGCGGGAATTGGTGATTACGCGGGTAACCAAATATTCGGTCGTCGGTTACCTCCTATTGCCTGAATCCAAGGGCTAAAGGGATTGGCAAGCGCTTCCACTGTGTTGAACCGAACATATTGAAAGGCTCAGCCTATTCGGCAGGCATTAGGGGCCGGTGCATTCGAAATTCGCTGAGCATTTGCGGCTATGGAATTGAAAGATAGCCGCAGAAGAAGTACCTTACCACTCATAAAGATGCGACGTGTTCTTTTTTGCACACCAAGAGCTATAAGTGTCTGGCTGACACTACGCGTACCGACCGCTAGATGTCATCTGTAATTTGGCAATTCCCTTGCGGATTAGAAGGCTGAAGGTGCAAATGCGGGTCTGCACCTCAGGTAGCGATAGCTTTGCCTTTTCCAAGGACCTTAAAGTTGCATTTCAAAATTGGTCATTTTGGGGGTGGCCTGACGGTGGTTTTTCGCGACCCTCGGTGTCCAATCCGAATTAAGTTGCAAAACTGAGAGGAGCAGCACATGTCGACCAGGTCCGCTTTGGCAGAAGAGAGAACGGTGTCTCCCC
>DATLVJ010000470.1:0-7061 GCA_035577585.1 Candidatus Limnocylindrales bacterium | reverse complement strand
TGATGTACACGCCGGACCATCGCCTGATCGCCCGCGGAGCCGCTAGGATGTAGCTCAGGCCATTTAGGCCTGAGGGTTTTCAACCCCTGGGCAGAGTTGCCCCAACGCAATGGAAACCCTCACCCCTGAGGGGGCGAGCTACAGGACGCTAAGCCAACTTCATTTCCGGCACGCGATTGCGCACAATCAGTTTGGCTTCCGTGCGGACTTGCACTTCTTCCGTGGTCCATCCGGGGGCGGTTTCGCGGAGTACCAGGCCTTCGGGCGTGACGTCGATTACCGCGAGGTCGGTGACGATCGTGTCCACGCATTCCACACACGTCAGCGGGTAGTTGCAGGTCTTCACGATTTTCGGCGCGCCTTCCTTGGTATTGTGCTCCATGCAGACAATCAATTTTTTCGAGCCGGAGGCGATATCCATCGCTCCGCCGATGCCGCCGCTTCCCTTGGAGCCGGGAATTTTCCAGTTGGCGAGGTCGCCTTTTTCAGAAACCTGAAAGCCGCCAAGCACAGCGATATCCAGATGCCCGCCGCGGGTCATCAGGTGCGCGTCGGCCTGGTGGAAAATCGAAGCGCCGGGAATCAGCGTGACCGGGACTTTCATGGCATCCACCAGGTCGAAATCTTCTTCGCCGGGCTTGGCGCGATGGCCCATGCCAAGGATTCCGTTTTCGCTGTGGAAATAAACCGTCAATCCCTTGGGAACGTAATCGGCCATCAGATTGGGAATGCCCCAGCCGAGATTCACGTAAGCGCCGTCGTAAAGTTCCTGCGCGGCGCGCTGGGCAATCTGTTCGCGGGTGAGTCTGTTTTTTTCAGGCATTGAATATTTCCTTCGGCGTCAACCGGAGAAGCGCATCCCTTTCGCGTGCACAATGCGGTGCACAAAAATCGCGGGCGTAATCACGTCCTCCGGAGGGATGGCGCCGACGGGAACAATTTCTTCCGCTTCGACGATGGTGAATTTCGCGGCCTTGGCCATGATGGGATTGAAATTACGCGCGGCCAGGCGGTATGTGAGATTGCCCAGCTCATCGGCTTTCTGTGCTTTGATCAGCGCGTAGTCGGCGTGAATCGGCAATTCCAGGATGCAGCGCTTGCCGTCGAGCACGCGCTCCTCCTTGCCGATGGCGACTTCCGTGCCGACACCCACCGTGGTGTAGAAACCCAGCAAGCCGGCGGCGGCGGTGCGCATGCGTTCGCACAAAATTCCCTGCGGCACCAGTTCGCAGGTCACTTCCCCCTTAGCAAAGCGTTC
The DNA here is from genome assembly GCA_035577585.1 of Candidatus Limnocylindrales bacterium. GTDB lineage: Bacteria > Acidobacteriota > Terriglobia > Acidiferrales > UBA7541 > Acidiferrum. Next base: position 5,803 of record DATLVJ010000470.1, on the reverse strand, counting down.
CTGAAAATAGTTAGCGTGCGGCCCGGGGAACGAGCAGATAACGTGCTTCACCTGGCCGTTCTTGAACATCACACCGAGTTCACCCTCTCGCGTGCCGCAGTTGTTACTGATGGCAGTGATATTTTTGACGCCCTTCCTGGACAATGCCTGAATCAGATTATTCGGAAATCCGGCGCCGCCAAATCCTCCGAACATGATCCGCGCGCCATCGGGAATATCCGCAATCGCGGCGTCAAGAGAACTCACAAGTTTTGGCTTCATTCTTCGCTCAGAAACTTTCGGATTGGTGTTTCCTATAGATTGTTCCCGACCTGGGAAGATTGTGCAACCCCGAGCTGGCCGCTTTCGCTGCGGTATTTCCCTCAGCCCGCTCTTCAGGGAATCACCCCCGCATCCACTGATGTTTCAATCCGAACTTTGTGGAAATGTGTTATTAGGCAGTTGCCGAGCCTAAAACTCTGGTGAAATTACAAATCCATTTGCTATGATGAAGTTCCGCCTTCGAAAATTCGCGGCGCCCGAATCGTTCGTTACTCATCCTGGGAAATTAAGGCAAGGGCGCCGATTATGATCGGAGACTTTTAGTAATGCGTTCGACTTCTTCGCGTTTGTTCGTGTCCCTTTCCTGGATTCTTGCCCTGGCCGGCTGCAGTTCAATGCCTAATCATACGGTCAGTACAACCGCGCCCAGCATTACCGCGCAGCCTGCCAGCGCCACGGTTTCCGCGGGCCAGACCGCTTCATTTACGGTGGCTGCAGCAGGGACCTCGCCATTGACTTACCAGTGGCGGAAAAACAACGCGAACATCAGTGGAGCAGCCGGAAGCAGCTATACGACGCCGCCCACAACCAGCGGCGACAGTGGGGCGAAGTTTGATGTCGTGGTGAGTAACGTGGCCGGCAGCAGGACCAGTGGCTCAGCTACGCTGACGGTGACGTCGGGGGCTGTGACGCTAAAATCGATCGCGGTTACGCCGATGTCGTCTTCCATTGCTGCCAACTCAACGCAGCAGTTCACAGCGACGGCAACGTACAGCGACAACTCGACAAAAAACATCACGGCCAACGTGACATGGAAGTCGTCCAACGTGGCTTTCGCCACGATAGGGGCAGCGACAGGGCTGGCCACCGGCGTGGCGGCGGGAACAACGCAGATCACCGCGACACAGGGCAGCATCGTAAGTCCGAACGATCCCCTTACGGTAACCGCAACAGGGGTAACGCTGAAATCGATCGCGGTAACGCCCGCGTCGCCCTCGATCCTCGCGGGCAACACGCAGCAGTTCACAGCGACGGGAACGTATAGCGACAATTCCACGAAAAACATCACGAGCAATGTGACCTGGAAATCCTCGAACACGGCTTTTGCCACGATCGGCGCGGGGACAGGACTCGCAACCGGCGTGGCCTCAGGCACGACGCAAATCACCGCAACGCAAGGCAACATCGTGAGTCCGAACGATCCGCTGACTGTGACTGCTACAGCGGTGACACTGAAATCGATTGCGGTTACCCCCGCTTCGCCAAGCGTCGGGATCGGGAACACCGTACAGTTCACCGCGACAGGAACGTATAGCGACAATTCCACAAAAAATATCACCAATAGCGTGAGCTGGGCTTCGTCCAGTCCGTCGTTCGCGACGATTGTGAGTTCGACCGGTCTCGCGACGGGTGTAGCGGCAGGCACGACGGAAATCACGGCCACACTGGGTAGTATCGTGAGCCCGAACGATGCGCTTATCGTGACGCTGTCGTCATCGAACGCGTCGGATGTAATCACCCACCATTACGACGCCATGCGCAGCGGGACGAACACGCACGAATTGACGCTGACGCCGAGCAACGTCAACTCAACCACGTTTGGCAAAGTGGCGGAGTTTACGGTAGACGGGCAGATTGACGGGCAGATTCTTTTTCTGAACCAGGTGGCGATCCCCGGAGCGGGCAACAAGAATGTGCTGTACTTCGGGACGGAAAACGACAGCGTGTACGCGGTGGATGCAGACAGCATCAGTGGAGCGGCGGCGACCGTGCTCTGGAAAACGAAGGTTTTGCCGGCGGGCGATGTGCCTCTGACTCCTTCCGATGCCGGCTGCGGGTACATCAATCCGGTGGGCGTCATGTCCACTCCGGTGATTGACCGCTCGCGCAACGCGATTTATGTGGTGGCAAGCTCGAAGAATGGCAGTGGCACGGTGACTCACCGGCTGCACGCGTTGAATCTTGCAACTGGCGCGGAACTTTTTGGCGGGCCGACCGCAATCTCCGCCACCTTCCCAAAGAGTGGCGGAGGCTCGGTCACCTTCCAATCCCACTTGCAACAAGAGCGGGCGGCACTGCTGGAAAGCGGCGGACGGATTTACACCGCGTGGTCTGGATATGACGGTGATTGCGGCAGCTATTCAGGCTGGGTGATTGCCTTTAGCGCGGACTCGCTGGCGCAAGTGGGGGCCATTGACCTGGTGCCGAACAGCGGCAAAGCCGGCATCTGGCTGGGCGGTGGCGGACCGGCGGCGGACGCGGCAGGAAACGTTTACTTCCCCACCGGTAACGCCATTGGCGGGAACACGCCGGGAATCAGCAATGATTACGGCGACACGTTCGTGAAACTTGGGGCGAGCGTGCCGCTGACGGTGGCGGACTACTTTGCTCCTTCCATCGCCATCAGCGATGACAATCTCGACGAAGATTTAGGTTCGGCGGCAGCGCTGCTGCTGCCAGATCTGGTGGACGGCGGCGGCACAACGCGGCATCTGGCGGTCGTGGCCGGAAAAGACGAAAAGATGTACATCGTGGATCGCGACAACATGGGGCAATACAGCGCCGTTGCGGATAATATTTTCCAGGAATTCGCGCCGGACGGGCACGAAAATTTCTCGTCGCCCATCTACTTCAACGGCCGCGTGTACATCGGGCCTTCGGGGATGCCGTTGCGGGCATTTACTGTTACGCAGGCCAAGCTCAGCGGTTCGCCCACTTCGCAAACCGCGTTTGTGTTCGGAAGCAATGGGACGGTGCCGAGCGCATCTGCCAATGGGACGGCCAACGGAATCGTCTGGGCGCTGGATCGCGAGTCAAGGAATTTCATTGCCTATGACGCTACGGATTTGACGAAAGTTCTCTACACCTCCGGCCAAGCCGGTGGAAGCCGCGATTCCTTCTCCAACGTCGGCGGGCATTTCATTACCCCCATGGTTGCGAATGGAAGGGTGTATTTCGGAACTGGAAACACGGTGGCAGTGTTTGGATTGTTGCCGTAAAGAGTTGGGCCTTTAGCCCGGCCACTACAACTTCCCTCGAAATGCCACGATAGTTTTTGCGCTTAGGTTCTTCACCCATCCTGGTCGGGATGGGCTCAGGGTAACAGGACCTGCTTCACAGTGAATCCTTCGCAAGATTTTGTTGAGCGGTGCTTCGGCTCGATCAGGGTTTACGGATGCCGTTGAGCAGCATATCCAGGAAGACCTGCTTGACCCTTTCGGAGTCGGAGACGTGGTCGGTGTCGTACCAGCGATAGAGCCAGTTGCACATGCCGAGAATGCCATTGACGATGAGCCACGGCTCGCCTTCGATTAACTTTCCTTGTTCCTGCCCGCGCTTCACCAGATCCACAAAACGGTTGTTATAGCGCGACATCACCGCGATCACCTTGTGCTGGCGTTTGCCGGAAAGTGAATCGAATTCGTGCAGGAACAGGCCGAAGGGGACCTTGTTCTGGATGATGTAGTCAATCTGGGCGCGGATGGCGCGCTCCAGTTGCTCAACGGGTTCGCCTTTGAGATCAATGTGCTGTGCGATATAGGCGTCGCCATCTTCAATGCCGGCAAGCAGAAGCTGAAAGAGAAGATCTTCCTTGGATTTGATGTAGTAATAGAGCGAACCCTTAAGCATGCCGACGTCGCGGGCCACGTCTTCAATCGAAGTGGCGTGGAATCCCTTGGCGAAAAAAATGTTGGCGGCGCTGCGCAGAACTTCCTGGAGGCGCGTGCCGGGCTTGGGCTTGGAGGATTTGGAGGCGTTGCTGCCGGCATGACGCGCACGAAGGGGCTTCGGCGCGGGCGTTCCTTTGGATTTTTTTACGGGCACGGCAAACCTCACGGAATAGAGTACATGGTAACAGAGGGGCAGGCTGAGGGATGCTCTGCAATCTTGGCTGAGCGGGAGCAACAAAACGTGTTCAACAAAATGGGCGGATTCTCTATCGGACGAGGTGGCAGGAGTGAGTTTTGATGACCAGCCAGACCAGCAGGCCGGCACAGAGGTCGAGGGTGCGGATAGCGCCGGGCGTGACGTGGACATGGAAAATCGATCCGGCTTTTACGCGGAGGGCGACCATGGTGCCCCTGGTTTCGACGGATTCGATGGTGCCGGGAAGAATGTTGCGTGCACTGAGGAAGTGTGGAGGTTCGGTGGCGACGAGGATGTCGCCGGCGCGAATGGCGACGCGAACTTCGCTGCCGGGTTCGGCATCGCCTAAGGGGATTTCGAGTTCACAGGCTGCGTGATCGAGCGAGACGCGCATGACGCCATCGGCGGGACGAAGATCGACAACGACCGCGGGGAGGACATTTTCAAAGCCGGCAGCGTGGGCCAGTTCGACGGAGCGCGGCGCATCAAGGACGGCGCGAGGCGCACCCGATTCCAGGACGCGGCCGTTGACAAGCGTGACGACTCGTTCGCCGATGGCGTCGACTTCTTCGCGATTGTGGGTGACGTACAGAATCGGAATTCGATTGGCTTCGTTCCAGGCGTGAAGGTCTTCCAGGATGGAGCGCCGCAGCGCCGAATCGAGGCCGGTGAGCGGCTCGTCGAGGAGCAGGACGCGGGGGCGGGTGACGAGTGCTCGAGCGAGCGCAACGCGCTGCTTTTCGCCCCCGGAGAGTTCCCCGGGCCGGCGGGAAAGAAGATTCTCGATGCGAAAACTCTTTGCGATGTTGTGCGCGCGTTCGCTTTGTTCGGAAGCGGCAATCTTGTCGAGGCCGTAGCGGATATTTTGTTCCACGGAGAGATGCGGGAAGAGAGCGAGCGATTGAAAGACGTAGGCCAGTTCGCGGCGCTGCGCCGGAAGAGAGTGATTGCCGGTGGCGTCAAAGAAAACTTTTTCGCCGAGGCGGATCTCGCCGGAGTCGGGCCGTTGCAGGCCTGCAATGCAATCGAGCAGCGTGGATTTGCCCGCGCCGGAAGGGCCGAACAGCACGGTGAAGCCTGGCGCATAAGTGGCGGAGACGTCCAGGACGAAGGGTTGCACTCCGTTCGAGCGAAACTGCTTGCGGATTTGAACGTTCAGCATAGTGAAGTTTATTTCACCGGCCAGGGCGACCAGACGCGGCGGTTCATGCCGTAGACGATCGAAAGCACCACAAACGAAATAAGCAGGAGCAGCATCGCGGTTTCGTGCGCGGCGGTGTAATCGAGCGCCTGGACGCGGTCGTAGATCTCGATGGAGACCGTGCGAGTGGTGCCGGGGAGATTGCCGCCGACCATGAGGACGACGCCGAATTCCCTGAGAGTGTGGGCGAAGCTGAGGACCAGCGCAGTGAGTACGCCGGGCCAGGCAAGCGGCAGGATGATGCGAGCGAAGGTACGCGTGCGATTCGCGCCGAGGACAGCGGAGGCGTCGAGGAGACGGCGGTCGAGCGATTCAAAGGAAGCGACGAGCGGCTGCACGGCAAACGGCAGACTGTAGAGCATGGAGGCGAGCACGAGCCCAGTGAAAGTGAAGGCCAGCGGGTGGCCGAAGAGCGATTGCCACAGTTTTCCAAGCGGGCCTCGCGGCCCCATGGCTATCAGCGCATAGAAACCG
>DATLVJ010000469.1:0-8229 GCA_035577585.1 Candidatus Limnocylindrales bacterium | reverse complement strand
CACCGACCTTGCGGCCAGTCGGTACCTTGACAACACGGCTTCTCTACGCGAGAAGCCTTCGATCGTTGTGGAAGCCGGGCATGCTGGCACGGTCGAAGCCGACGATGTTGCGCTGCTTGTAAACGGCACTCTGAGCGCCATGCGGGCCTTGAAAATGCTGCCCGGCCCGCCGCGCTTTATCGAAAATCCCGTGTGGCTCGAGAAGATCGTTGACGTCATTTCCGACGGCCCCGGCATCTGGTATCCGCTGGTCAAGCGTGGCACGTACGTTCAGGAAGGCATGAAGCTCGGTTACGTCACCGACTATTTCGGAAAAGTTATCCTCGAACCCCGCGCTCCCGCTGCCGGTGTGGTGCTTCACGTCAACGCTGTTCCCTCACTGAAAAAAGGCGATAACATCGCCAATCTTGGCATAGTGGCATCGAAGGCGCCGCTATGACCCAGCTTGCGAGAAGTCGTGGAGGGCCTGACTATCTCGACGGGCCAAAGCTATAGCTCTCATTTTCGCCGAACAAAGCTGTGCCCACTTTTGTGCCCACCCTCGATGAAAAATGATAGCAATGGGGCCTAGTCAGCCCAAAAGCGAATTGGACACAAGCGCATGAAGAACCAACTTGATAGCAAATGATCGTCGTTCATGCCAAATTAGGGCGCCGCAACTGTTAACCGAAGGGTTGCTAGTTCGAATCTAGCCGGGCGGGATTCCACTCGGAACCATCGCAGATGGTATCCACGACTCAAGAAAAAAAGAGTTCATCTCTCGAAGATGTGTACCGTGACTTGTACTGTGTGTCGCTTCTTACCTCGCACGAAACTGCCGGACGGTCAGTGACGCGTGGGACCATCGCAGACCACGAACATGGCCACAACTTATTGAGTCCTATTGATTTAGAAAGTGCTAAGGATCACTCAGTGTCATTGCTGCCCGTTGGCATATCCGCCCTGTCACGGCAGAGGTCGCGAGTTCGAGTCTCGTCGTCCCCGCCATTCTTTTCAATAATTTGAGAACGTGGCTCCGCGGGAATTCCACCTTTTTCGACCAGTTGTACTGTAGTTTGTACTGTGTCCCACAAAGGGCGCGGATTCCGCTTGGACAGCCCTTTAACGGCCTCCCTTCTCGCATCCCTCCGTATGTGTGAATAGTGCCGCATCATTCTTCGATCGACGTGTCCCGCGAGGCTCATTATCGTCTCATCGCTGTTTTGATCGGTGGCAAGATCAGTGATCGCCGTGTGTCGCAAATCGTGGAATCGAAGTGGTCCGATGCCAGCTTCTCTCACCATCGATTTCCAAGCTGACCTGAAACCCTTCGCTGGACGCATAATGTCGGGTTTCCCGGTGCCGGGCCACCAGAACATTACGTAGCCGTGCAGCGGCAAACTTTCACCAAAAAGTAGCTTTGCCTGGTCCCTCAGTCTCAGAATCGCACTGAATGCGTCGTCGCTGAGCGGAATCTCACGGTCGCTCCCAAGAGTCTTCCCATTACGAACCGAAAGAACTCGTTCCAAGAAATCTATGTCCACCCAACGAAGTTTCAGAATTTCGCCTTTCCTCAGGGTCGTGTTGACAGCCAAGATGTACGCCAAGAATGCACGATGCCAATGGGGGTTCTTTTCACCGGCGCGCTGCAGTTTCAGCTTCTCCTCAAATTCGAGGGCTCTCCCAACACTACTCTTTCTCACCTTTAGGCGCTTTATCGTATTGGCAAAAAGATACCAACGCCGTGCCCGTTGTAAGATCCCGATTAGAATCGACAATTCTTTATTGATCTTGGCATTGCTGAGACCCAAGTCGTGCCTTGCACTCATGTACTCGAGAATCATTGCTTCAGTAATTTTGTTTATTCGACGGTCAGCAAAGAATCGGAGTAGCGGTTTGCTATGGTCAAGCTCACTTCTTTGGGTCGACTCGGAGAGGCTCGCAATACGATCGCGCCGATAGAGGTTTAGAGCAGCGCCAAACGGCATTCGGGCGAACGGTTCACTGACTGAGCTGACCTTCCCTGCCTCTACATTGGCTATGAGTTCCTTCTCTTTTCTCTTCGCCTCTTGCCAATTTTCAGTTCCGAGTGTCTGGCGGAACACTTGGCCATCCTTCTCGGAATGAATCCACCACTTCTTGCCACGCTTATAGACGGACATGCCCTACCCCCTTGCTCCGATGTTCGTGTTCTTCTTTCCTGCGTTTTCGCATGTACACCTTCATATATAACCTTCGCGATTCCTTGCCAGCTCCGCCTGTCTGCCAATGCAGTTTGGTGCAAGCGGGCTTACAGAACAGCTTATTAATACGGCTGGCGAAATACCATTTAGTGCAGTGCTTGCACTCGCGAACTCTCTCCAGCAACCCGGACTCAGCGAGGCGAACAATCAGATAAGCAATGGTCCCCTCGTGCGAAGGCGATTCCCACTTGACAGTCCAACTCCCCTTCCGTCTGCCCTTCAATTCCAAATCGACGACTGGGTAGGTACGATATTTTTCCAATCGACCATTGAGGCGCATTATTGCCAATGCTGGAACTTCGCGCGGATCGGCCGCGAAGATCATCTCGCCATCGGCGACGTACGCTGTGCGTATTTTCCGACTCTGAAATTTCGCCCTTTCATCGTCATCCCTGAACAGGTTATGGGGGATCGGTTTACCATTCGCGATTACATCAAATTCCCGGATGAGCTGAACACATCTCGCAAACTGCTTCGGAAATCGAGGTTTGAGGCCGTTCAATAGCCCTGCGAGCACTTCTCCGAATGCCCCGTCGTACATCCCGTTAAACGGTCGATTTCGCGCCATTCCCATTTAACAGAATTTTATAGACGACATACGGATTTGTCAAGAATACTCAATACCGCCTGGAGGTGATATGGAACAAATGGCTTTTGATCTAAAGGAAGGCTCCCAAGTTTCAAAGATCTCGGTCTCTCTCCTTCGGCGCGCCATCAAGGCCGGCAAGCTTAGAGTTACTCGCATCGGGAGAAGAATTGTAATTCCGAGTGAGAACTTAAAGAAATTCGTTCAAGAAGGTTGGTCGAGGTAACGAGAGTATTGAAGAGGTTGGCATCGCATTTCCAACCAGTTTTATCTGGACCGTAGTGATACCGAGGGGGAAGTCCCGGTTGCACGAATATAGAAGCATCGAACAAAAACGTGAGCCAATTAGGCGCTGGATCGCGAAGCCACGCGCTACCCAAAGCTCCATTTAAGAGAATGTTATGAGCCCTCCACAGACATCACGAATAGAGTCCAATGCCCGTGACATTTCTATGCGTGTGCCAATGACACTTTTACTTTCAGCGCTTGCAGTTGAGGTTAACGAGCGTAAGCGTCGAACTGCATGTCCACTGCATAGTGGATCAAATCGTTCGGCCTTCTCTTGGCGCGAAGATGGACTTTGGCATTGCTTTTCATGTGGGGCCGGTGGCGACCGAATAACACTTGTACGGGCTATTCGCAATTGCACATTTCCCGAGGCAGTTCAATTCCTGGCGGAACTGGCCGGCGTGAGCTATCGGTCGCGAAGGAACACGTGCGGTGGCTTCGAGGAAGCCAGACGACGGAGGGAACGTGCAGGAGAAATTGCTTGGCAAATCCGCGATGAGATCGTTCGACTTCGCTCTTACTATCGTGACGGTATCCTGCGAACAGAGATGCTTTGGGGGAGAATCGGCGAAGAGTTATTTCTCACAGGCAATGGACCACAACAGGATGCGATCTGGAATCGAATGGCCGGTCTTGCCACCGTATCCACATTCTTTGTCGCGGCTTACAACTACATCTATGCTGCAAATTCAGGAGAATTGATTCGATTTGCGCTTGCATCTCCTGAGGAACGCCGCAGTCTCATTCTTGGAGAATTAGATGCAGCCAACTTCTTACAGGTCGACTGATCCTTCTGCACAGTTTCGCCGTGAACTCGAAGCTGATTCCAGTTTGTTGGCAAAAGCAGAGGCAAAGATGAAGAGCGCGGCGACCAAACCCGGATGGCCCAAACCACCCGCAGCTCAGGCGTTTCACGGGATTGCAGGCGAAATCGTGAGGGCGATTGATCCACACACTGAGTCTGATCCGAGCGCGCTCCTGATCCAATTCCTTCTGACATTCGGTAATGCGGTCGGAAGAGGTCCGCATTATGTCGTTGAGGGAGATCGCCACTGTGGGAACTTGTTCGCGGTCATCGTTGGTGACAGCTCGAAGGGCCGCAAGGGTACTTCGTTGAGACTCGTTCTCCGAGTTATGGAATCTGTTGATCCCGACTGGACTCGGAATCACGTCACAAGCGGTCTCGCCAGTGGCGAAGGTCTTATCTATGCGGTTCGAGACTCAGATGGAGACACCGGTGACCGTAGTGACGGTAAAGCGGTGGAGTTGACTGGCGTGCAAGACAAGCGATTGCTCGTTGTCGAAGCAGAATTTACAAAGCCACTAAACGTCATGGAGCGAAACGGAAGTACCCTCTCCGCCGTACTGCGGGATTCTTGGGACAACGGAGATCTGCGAGTGCTCACCAAAAACTCACCGCTAAGAGCCAGCGAGGCACATATATCGATCCTTGGCCATGTGACACGGGGAGATCTCCTTCATCACCTGAATTCGACCGAAGCAAGTAACGGGTTCGCGAATCGGTTCCTTTGGGTATGTGCCAAACGTAGCAAAATTCTTCCCGATGGTGGATATTTTGACGTCCAAGAAATTACTTCACAAATTACCCAACTCCGTGCAGTCCTTCATGGCGGTAAACAATCTGTTGCTGTGCCTCGAACCGATGAAGCGAAGGCAATATGGCGGGGCGTGTACGAAAAGCTCTCAGCGGGAAAGCCAGGTCTGTTCGGGTCAGTGACGGGGCGTGCCGAAGCCCAAGTCGTCCGGCTCTCACTCATATACGCCCTATTGGATTCGTCTCCCCAAATTCGGGAGGAACACATGCTCGCTGCGTTGGCAGTTTGGGACTACTGCGAAGCGTCCGCTCGCTACATTTTCGGGGATGCGCTCGGCCATCCAGATGCCGATCGCATTCGGAATGCACTTGTGGCGAACCCTGAGGGGCTGACTCGAACAGAAATCAGGGATTTTTTCGGCCGACACAAAACCGAGCCTCAAATCGATACAGCCCTTGCCCTACTGAGCGATTCCGATTTGGCCAGGCGCGAGACGATTTCAACAGGCGGGCGACCAATCGAACTGTGGACAGCGACGGAAGCGACCAAATGATAGGGACAACTGCTTTTGTCGCATATGTCGCATAGCTTGGGGACGAAGGGGACGATGACATACCTGGAAATTGCGTTGGACGTTATGGCCAACCGGCCCCTAAGAGGCGAGCCGCCGAAGCGCAACTCAGAATCACCAGGTGGCGTTACATCAATGCCGGAGGCAAGGAGACACTATTTGCTCAATCGTATGACTGAAAGTGAAAGGCAATTTGGACAGCGCCACGCCCGCCTCTTCCCTTTAATTGGAATGCGAGTATGGACACCCCAAGGCCCCGGGAAGCTCCTTTCTGTGTTTGCGACAGGCTGCGAAGTTCACCCCGATGGGAGTGGAAAGTCAATCCGTGTTCGGAGTGAAGAAGTGCAGCTACTGATTCATTAGGAGAATGTCAATGCCGAAGTCATTTATACAAGAGGTGGAGGAAGTCATGAATTCTCTTGAAGCTGAAGGTTTAATTAGAAGAAACGGAGAGTTCCATCAGACACCTAATGGATTGCTTCAACCCGTATACGATCTCACCCCCCTGGGTAGACGGCTTTGCGAATCAGGCCAATTGGATAAATATCTCTCGCCCTCGCCAGATGATCCGGTATGCTGAAACAAAACCCCACGAGAGTCCCACTAACAGCATATAGCGCGCATTCGCTGGGCCACAAAGGGCACAAGGAAAGGATCCAGGAGCTCGATACTCGGGTGATTAGCGACTGTATCTAAGGCTATTCAGGCTCCGATGTTTCGATATCGGTGAGGTATATACCATCTTCGGCCAGTTCGTGATGTTTTTCGTCTCGTTCTGGATTGTTTACGGGAGACCGGATGCGGATCGAGGGAAGATCGTTCGTAGAGTCCGTGAGTGCTAAGCCCCTTCCCACGCCCAAAAAAGGCGAGAAACGATGGACGCCTAAGCAGGCGCGCTTCACTGAAGCTCTGCTGACATCCAATTCGGTTGCGGAGGCTGCAGTGAAAGCCGGCTACCCTGCGAAAAACGCACGCCAGTCTGGCCATCAAGCACTCAAGGCCATTCGCGGGAGGGTCCCTGATCTAATGGGAAGGCTCGGACTTTCCGAAGAGCATCTTATAGACAAACATTTACGTCGGCACCTCGAGAAAAAGAAGACCGTCTTTATCCGCGAGGAGAAGATTGAGAAGGTCAAAGAGGGCAATAGGACTCGCGAAATCGTGCGTCATGTCGTGAAGAAGTACGTCCTCGATGACAATCAGATTCAGTTCCACGCCATGGTGCAAGGGTTCCTGTTGCACGGATCCTACGCTCCACGCAATCCGAAGGAAGCAGCGCAGTACGGAGTGAAGGTGATCTTCAACGATCTCGGCCTGATGCGCGGTGCGAACGGACGCCCAGCGATGGACATCAAGCCCGGTATGGGAGTTCCGCAGCTGCCGAAACAGGCCAACGAACGGCGCGAAGCTGGCGGTTCAAGAGCGGGCGAACGACCGGCGGATAAGAGCGGACACAAATGAGATAGTCTTTTTACCTGGCGCACATTGAGTGGGCTGACCAAAAACCATCCGTTACCATTGATTGCGAGCTCTTGATTTTAAAAGGACCAACTTTGCGGGGGAGTTGTGCCCCAAAACAGACAATTGAGGCCCCTTGGGGATCAGCTCAGAAGTCCGCAGACAAAGCTGGGAAGTAACGATCGCAGGTTGCAGTGGCTCACATCCGTCGCACGTGCGGGTCCGCGAAGCGCATTGTCGGAAAGAAAATCAACCGATCCGACCTGAGAGGACGGGCCAGGAACTCTTGAAGTCTGGGAAGATGCCACAGCCAAGACTCTTCAGGTAAGTCGGCAATAAAGCCCCCGCAGGGATTATTTGAACGCATCCCGGGCGTGTTCCTCAATAACTCTTTGCCTCCCGGGGGCCCCGTAGGACCCAGTATGTTCTATTGACCATACGTCTATACATATGGTATAAAGTAGCGGCATGATGCAGAAGGTAGCCTTCTGGTTAAAATCCGAGCAGTTGGCCAAGCTTCGCGCTATTCAGAAAGAGATTGGCGTGCCGGTTTCGGAATCCATCAGACGGGCGATTGATCTGTACCTACAGCAGAGAGGTAAAAGGAAATAGACAGCGGGACGCCACGGTGTTCGAAGCATCGTGACGCCCCTAACCAAATGACCTAACCGGAGGTCGAGATGGCTGAAAGAATTTTACGACAAGATAGTGCTGCTTCCACCAAGGTGCACGCCGCAATCTATGCTCGAGTCTCCACACTCAACTGCGGACAGGACCCCACCCTTCAAACGCGGGAGTTGAAAGAATATTGCGAGCGTCGTGGCTGGCAGGTTTTTGACTGCTATGTCGACAATGGCCATTCCGGCAAGAAAGACTCGCGACCCAATTTAAACCGGATGATGCAGGATGCTCATGAACGACGGTTTGATGTGGTTGTTGTGTGGCGTTTTGATCGGTTTGCTCGGTCTGTGTCGCATTTACTCCGCGCTCTCGAGACATTTAGCTCTCTCGGCGTTCAGTTCGTTTCCCTCTCCGAACAGGTCGACACGAGCACGCCAACGGGCAAGATGGTCTTCACCGTCCTCGGTGCGGTTGCTGAACTCGAACGAAATCTGATCGTTGAGAGAGTTCGAGCCGGCCTGCGTCATGCCCGGGCAAAGGGCAAGCATCTCGGACGTCCCAGGAAGGCGATCGATCCTGGTGGGGTAAGATTAATGCGCGCTAAAGGCTTATCCTGGCGGACGATTGCACGACAACTTGGCGTTTCAGTTGGAACTGTATTCTCAGCGGCGAAGACATTATGACGTATTCCGACGAGCTAACCACTAACCCACGGTCGATGTTTGGGTCAGATTAGGCTCCGCTTCACGTGCCTTCGGGCTCGTTCGCCCCGGTTACCCGGATTTGGCTGTGGCGCTGGCGGCGGAGCAGGAAAGACCAGTTGCGGGCCGGCTTTTGTCTACACGAAGAACCTTCGCAGCAATCAAGCGCAGTGATGCAAGAGGAGGCGCTGCGGTGAGTATGAGAATCAGCAAATCCAAATTCATG
>DATLVJ010000468.1:0-2476 GCA_035577585.1 Candidatus Limnocylindrales bacterium | reverse complement strand
TATGGATTGCTCTCCACCCGTCCAGATTAATACCTATTCACAACTCTTCGCCCCAGGCAAACGTAAATCTAACATCCAGTTGACTTCCGTGTGACACTCCGCCCGCCGCGCGTCGCTACCCTGAAACTGGCGTTGCGGCTCATCGCTTCAGGAATTAAAGTCCGATTCCCACCCAGTCTCCCCAGCTCGCTGCGATCCGCGGTGCCATCGGCAATCCGTGCCTCGGCACAAAGTATATCGGAGAGGAAAACAAGAATGAGAGTAGTTACAAAAACGCTGGCAGTACTGGCCATGGCAGTCGTATTCCCCTGCTTGGCCTTCGCGCAGTACACCCGCACCGACCTCGTCACCAATTCCGGCGCGGGCGGCACCGTCCATGATTTCCACCTCGTCAACGCCTGGGGACTCGTCTCCACCGGCACAAGCCCGTTCTGGGTTAGCGATAACTCCACCGGCTTCTCCACTCTCTACTCCATCAGCAACACCAGCGGAGTCTCCGCAACCCAGGTCGGCCTCTTTGTCAGCATCCCTTCCATTAATGGCGGCCTCGGAACTCCCACCGGCATCGTCGCCCCGGAAACACCCAAAGGCGTCACGGCTTTCAGCATCTCCGGCGTCAATCCAGTTACCCAACAGCAGGCTTCGGGAAATTCTATCTTTATTTTCGCCACCCTTGACGGCACCATCAGCGGCTGGAATCCGGCTGTAGGCGGAATCACCGCCACCGGCGCCAGTGTCGCCAATATCGCGGCCGACCGCTCTTCCTTCGGGGCCACCTACACGGGCTTGGCCATTGCCAACAACGGCGGACAGCCGCTCCTCTACGCGGCCGACGACGGACCGAATCGCCGCGTCGACGTATTCGATTCCACGTTCACACTTGTCAACGACAAGCTTGCCCCAAATGCGTTCGTCGACCCCAAAATCCCTCAGAAGTTCGCGCCCTACGGCATTCAGACCATCACCGACCTGGATGGTAAACAGACAATCTGGGTCACCTACACCGCCCTCGATAAATCACAGAGCGGTTTTGTCGACTCCTTCACGACTGACGGCACTTTGCTATCTCACTTTGCCCTCCACGGCACGCTGCATTCGCCGTGGGGCGTGGCGCTTGCTCCCGCCGATTTCGGCCCGATGAGCGGTGCTCTTCTCATTAGTGACAACACTTCTCGCGGCCGCATCAATGCATTTGACCCAAAGAGCGGAGCGTTCCTCGGGCCTTTGCGCGACGCAAGCGGCAAAGCCATCGAGATCGACGACATCTGGGGCATCCAATTTGGCCAGGGCGGCGCTGCGGGTGCCAATGGCAATCCCAACCAGCTCTTCTTCACTGCAGGCAACAACGACTATGGCGACGGAACCTTCGGCGTAATCACGTTTAGCAAGTAATTCAAGGCCTTCCTAACAACCCTCAACCCGAGCGGCCCGAAGAGGCTCTTCTCCTCTCCGGGCCGCCCTTCCCTTTCGATTCCCGGTAGTGGCCGGGCTTTAGTCCGGTCAGCTTTGAGTGCGGGAGCAAATCTGCCGCAAGCCAAAACGCCCTAATAATCACCAAGCGCGAAATTGATCACCGCCAGCGAAGCCACCACTGCTGTCTCCGTCCGCAGAATTAACTTGCCGAGAGATGCGTCTTGAAAGTGAGCCATGCGCGCAGCCGCAGATTCTTCGTCCGTCCAGCCGCCTTCCGGGCCGATGGCCAGCACCGCCGACTCCGCTTGCTGCTGGCGCAGAACTTCCCGCAAAGGTTTCGCATCCGCCGCTTCGGAAAGAAAAATCCTCATCCCTTCCCCAAACCCCGAAAACGCCGCCTCCGGTTTTGCCGGCGCATCCAGAATTGGCAGCTGCACGCGTCGAGATTGCTGCGATGCCTCATGTAAGAGTTTCTTCCACCGCTCCGCCCGTTTCACGGCCGCTCTAACCAGCGCCTTCTCGCTGCGCGCCGCTTCCAACGGAACGATCCGGCGCACGCCAAGCTCCGTGGCCTTTTCCAGCGCCCACTCAAACGAATCGAATTTCACAATGGAAAGCAACAACGTGGTCTGCAGCGAAGACTGGTGCGAAGCAAGCTCCTCCACGAGCGAAAACTCCACCGAGTCCCGAGTGACAAGGTCGATGCGTCCCAACCACACCTTCTCTCCGTCGCTCAGCTCATACAACTGCCCAGGCTGCGCTCGCAGCACGCGCCCAAGATGATGCGCGGCTTCCCCCTCCATTACAGCTCGTTGCCCTGAATATTGTTCAATGAAGAAGCGGCGGCGCATGCACCTTATCTTGCCACGAAACGGCCCAGTGGTAGCGCCGGCATCCTGCCGGCAAGCAATCTTCCAGATGCGCCCGTTGGCAGCTGGAAGAGAGCGTTACCCAAATATGTCTTTTACCTTGTCAAACAGCGTGGAATTCCGGTCCGGCGGCTTGTTGTCCACCTTCAGCGTCGCATCCAGTTGTTCCATAATCTTGCGCTGCTCGCGCGTCA
>DATLVJ010000467.1:0-4599 GCA_035577585.1 Candidatus Limnocylindrales bacterium | reverse complement strand
GATTGATTCCAGCCTGATTCACCTCATTTGAAGAATTCAATCCAAAGAAAAAGAGTGGTTTGAGTCTGTCTCGGTAAAAGTTCTTGTCCGAAACAGCGTTGTCGCGCTGGTACGCTCTCCATAAGTTGGGCAGGTAATCCCTGCTCGCATTGAAAGTGAGCCAGCCCTTCTTCTGAATGAAGGCGACAAACATCAGGCGGTTGAAAAGACGCTGTACGAAAAGTCGCCTGCGTTCGTCATCGCGGATGCCCTTGATCGCAGCTTCCACAAAGTCGAAGATTCGCCCGTACTCGTGGAAAAACTCTTTCGTGACAGGCTCAACGTCGAACGCATCGTCGTGGAGTTTTTGGATAGTATTTGGAGCGAGGTTCGAAACATCCGCTAGATTGATCTTGTCCAGCCGCTCCGAGGCAGTGCGGAGTCTATCAAGGGGTGTTACACAGATTCGGCGGAATAACCTTCGCTTTTGGACATCATCGTCGTACTTAACATTCAAAAAATGCCACTGATCTTGGCTCGCGTTCGAAAAGATGAACAGCGAATACGGGTGGTTTTGCAGAAGACCGGAGACTACCGGACGTTCCATTCCCATCAGCAGTTTTTCGCTTTTCAGTCGAGCATGGATGACGTGAAAGTCCTTGCCGCCAGTAGCAAACAGAACGGGGTCGTCCACCAATGCGCCGGATGCCTGCTCACCCCATTCCTTCCGAGAGATAGGGCTATTGACCTTGTCGTAGTTCAGTTCTGTCCAAAAGAGCTTCTTGAGAGGCTCCTGCCCTTCGAGTCCTTGCAGGATGTTGAAGACCGCTTGCTGACGCTCGGTCTGTGGTGTGGACAAGCGAAGCTCCCGGATGCTCTCCAGAACGATAAGCGCAAGGATTCCAATAGATTACGAGTTAAACTAGTCTCGACGTTACTCGCGGTGCCAATGACTGTCAAGGAAGGTGGTCACAGGATTTGCCCGATTCGCAATTTGCTTTTTGCGAACCATTGGCTGTTATTTCTGAGAATTTCTCTATGCAATAGAATGAACTTGCTTCCGATGTAAAGGCTATAATCGCCTCACGATACAGTAATTCGCTCCGACTGCCGCGCTTCTGAGTCCTGCATCAGTCTTGGCAGAAATCGGCCGGAAGGGACAGGTCAGGTTCTCCACCTTTATGTCGGGTGCATACGAGATACAAATAACCCGCGACTTTCTCGGTCAGCTTCACAGCTTCGACCAAAGTATCTGGCGAAAGTGGCAGCGAGTTGGAAAAACGTTCTATGCCGATCCATTTCACCCCTCGCTGAAACCGGAGCAAATTCATCATGCGGAGGATGGAATTTATTCCGTCCGGTTGGACGACAACTACCGATGCATTTTCAAGTTCGTGAAACCGACAACGATCATTCTTGCTTGGGTGGATACCCACGACAAGGCTTACGCAAAGGCTCGTCGCATTTCGATTGTTCTTCAGAGCGGAAATGTGAAGATAGTTGATACCGAGCAAATCGCCACTCCTGCATCCCCTTCACACATTCCGAAAAAGAAAGAGTTCCCTGAGTTTTTATTTGCGAAGCACTCTGATGACTCCCTCTTGGGTATGGGAATTCCGCGAGAACTCTTGCCCGAATTAAGAACAATCAGAGAGATAAATGAATTGGAGCCGCTGGAGAATCGGATCTCCCCTGATCTGTATGACAAGCTCCTGAATCTGGTCTGGCCGGACACCATAAAACAGCCTGAGGTAACTGATGAAGAGATCAAGGAACAGATCACGAAGGAACCGAATCAACAAAACCTCGCACTGATTGACTCGTCGGATGAGTTCGAACGGGCATTAGCAGGCTCCATTCAAGAATGGATGCTGTTTTTGCATCCCTCTCAAAGACAAATTGTGGAGGCGGAATACAATGGCCCGGCTCGCATCAAAGGAGTGGCGGGGTCAGGGAAAACGGTCGTCGCTCTCCACCGTGCTCGATTCTTGGCCAGAAATGCCCCCAAAGGGCAGAAAGTACTCTTCCTGACTTACTCAAATCGTCTGGCAGGAGTCGCAGAAGAACTCATAAGTCTCCTCTGTGGAAATGGTTCTGAGGGGAAAGCGATCGAGGTCCGTACCCTCCATTCGTGGTGCATGCGCTTCTTGGGAGGCATACGTATCTGCAATAGTACCGGACGACGACGAGCCCTTGATGATGCCATTCAAACTTTGCTTTCGAGGCATGCGGGGTCACGCTTGGGCCAATTAGGTCAAAGCTTTATTGAGGACGAAATCGGTGACGTCGTTCAAGGTAGGGCTCTCGGACATCGGCAAACATACTTGGACCTCAAGCGCATTGGAAGAGGCATACGACTTACTGACGATGATCGCCAAATGATTTTTCGAGTGTACGAGGAATACAAGAAGCTGCTGGCTCCCGAAATAGACTTCAATGAATTGGTGCTGCTGGCGTTGCAAAAGATCAAGAAAGAACGTCCTTATGGAAGCTACTACGGAGTCGTGGTTGACGAAATACAGGACCTCCATGAAAGCGCAATGCGACTGATCAAGGAAATCGCCGACCCGAACCTACAGAATCTTTTGTTAATTGGGGATGGACAGCAGCAAATCTACCAAGCGGGTTTTTCGCTGAGAGAAACTGGAATAGAGATCGTGGGACGCTCGCGAATACTAAGACAGAACTACAGAAACACCAAACCGATTCTGGAATCGGCATACAACATGATCAAAGACATGGAATTCGACGATTTAGGTGATGAGGGCGCTCCGGTCAAATACTCACCAGAATATGCTTCGAGGAGTGGCAAGAAGCCAGTATTAAAACGTTGCTCTTCGGAGTGGGATGAACAGAAATGGATCGCTCTCGAACTCCAACAATTGCTGAGTATGGTTCCAAAGCCATTTCCGGGAGACTTCGCAATACTCGCTCGGACGACCCACAAATTGCGCTCGATTCAGAATGCCCTCCGCAAACTGGGTTTCAGTACTTGTGTCCTTTCGAAAGAAAACGTTAGGGAGTATCTCGACAAAGGGACAATCAAGCTCGTGACAATGCACTCAGCAAAGGGCTTGGAGTTTAAAGTTGTTTTTATCGTGGGAATGTCAAAGGGGGAGTATCCATTTTCGACGAACCAGAGTAGTGGCGGCATTAGCGAAGACGCTCTTGAGCGTGAGCAGCGACTCTTGTACGTCGCAATGACCCGCGCCAGAGACACTCTCTACATAAGCTACTGTGGTGAGCCGTCAAAATTCATTGGGCAAATTGAGCCGAGTCTCGTTGATACCCGAACATAACTAATTAAGAGTTTGCTGACGGAGGGTCTCCACAATCTTGACCATCCCTAGGGTATCCAGTCCGCAGTAATCCAGCAGTGCATTCCGTATCCTGTCGCGCTCATCACGATCCAATCCGCCCCTGACGAGCGATTCCCAAGCCAATCCGGCAGCCTGCCCGTCCGCAACTTCCATCCCTTCGTAGGTCATCTGGGGCACCAGCGCAGGGAGCACCGATTTCAACGAGTACGAGCCAGCGAATGCGGGATGGTAGACATGATTACGGATTATTGGCAGCAAGTCCCAGAGTCGTCGCTGAATCTTGCCAATCCGCCCCGAGAACTTCGGTAGCCACCCGGCGAGGTCTAAGAGCCGCTGCGACTCAAACTGTTGGCTATAGACCACGATGCTTCCACCATCGCCGAGCACATCGCATAGCCCCGAGATGAACGCCTGCCGAGGATCGCTTCTGTCGGTCGCCAAGAATTCGAAATGCTCGGGCGCTGGGCCCGGCTGCCGTTGCACATGCACGCTCCACTGGAAAGGAATTTGATCGTAGGGACGCATCCCTACAAAGCGTGGCAGGGCCGGATTCACGGTTTCGAAATCAGCGAAGTAGAGCGGATACTTCAGCTTGCTCAGCGCTTCTCCGATTTCCGGGCTGAACCACGGCTCTCCCATCTGCACGCTGGCACACGCACGACGGAGCCGTCCCGTGAGCGGGTAGTGCTCCGGGATTTCGTGAATGGATTGGACACCGAGAGCGACAAGCTTTGCGACCGTGCTGGCATGAATTCTGGGAAGACGGAGAATGTGATCGTCAGGAATCGGGGGATTGCAATGATCAAAAAACTCGCAGGTGAATGGATCGCTGCACTGCCGTCCAGCAGGAATGTTGGGAGCCTCAGGCATTGCGAGGACTCGAAATTCTGAGCGAAGTTGAACCGTAAGCTCGGCCTGCAATCTCTCAACTTGCCGGGTTAGGTTCCGAATCTTGAAGAAGCGGCTTGCGTCGATAGTGCCGCCCTCATACACGTAATCTCGACTCACATGCGCCAAGCACGATGCCGCGAGATCGACTCCCGAGCGGGTCACCACCCGGTGCTGGATCGCAACATCGTCGAGATGATGATCCTTAACCTCGGTTGTGGATTTAACTTCGATCAATCGCCAGCGTTTGTCTCGGCGACGATGGAGCACATCGACGCGCACGAGAACGCCATTGTGCTCAAACGTGCTTTCAAAGATCGTCGGGACGTCTCGGGTTCCGATTATCTCTCGCGTGGCGCGGATCGCCTGATCCAAGCTCCCCTCGCTGCGAACTTCGACGCCACCCGGAAAC
>DATLVJ010000466.1:0-7025 GCA_035577585.1 Candidatus Limnocylindrales bacterium | reverse complement strand
GAAGACGCTATACGGCAGCGACCACGGACCTTATCGCGACAATGCCCTGCTGAATCCGGCGAGCGATGCGGCGAAGATTCGAGCGTTTTTTGTGCATCCCGAATGGACGCGGCGCGGGATTGCGAGCTTGATTTTGAAAACCTGCGAGGATGCGGCTTATGTGCGCGGGTTCCGGCGGTTTGAGATGGGCGCGACGTTGACGGGAGTGCCGATGTACGCCGCACGCGGCTACGCCAAAGGTGAGCAGATTGAGGTGCCGTTGCCGAACGGATTGTCGTTGACGGTGGTGCGGATGGAGAAGACGGTGGCGTAGGAAGCCCGCGGTAGTTCCAAGCCCAAATCCGGACAAGAAAAAAGCGCCCGCCTCAGAAGGCGGCCGCTACAAATGCTAGGCGAGTTGGTGCCAGAAGGCGGCTTCGCGGGAGGCGAGGAGCGCGTCTTTGCGGGCGTTCCAGCGGAGAAAATGCGGGGTGCGGGTGTGGGCGGTGTGGTCCTCGCGGGCTCCCCAGACTTCGTGGAGCAGGAAAGCGCCGGGCTGGTCGGGGCAAGCATGAAGGTCGAATCGCAGGCAGCCTTGTTCCTTGCGCGATGGCGCGAGGAGAGCTCGGAGTTCGGCTTCGAGGAGGATGTGCTGGCCTTCCTTGGCGCGGAGCGTCACGACGAGAGTGACTGCGTTTTTCGGGAGTTTCGTGACCGCGGCGCCGTTGGAGCTGCGCCGGGTGGACCGCCGGGAGGATTTGCGGGGTTTCCGTTTGGGCATGTCGGCGGCGATTGTACTCCAAACAGTTTTATTGGCAAGGAGAAGTGGGACGCCCCTCTTGTCCACCTGAAGGTGGCCGCTACTAAACCAAGACGGCTCGCCTCGGAAGGCGGGCCCTACAAAGGAAAGAGAAACCCAAAAACACAGGCTGAAGCCTGTGCTACCGGGGCCACCTGAACGCGGCCGCTACTTTTGGTCGGCGTCCTTGCGGCCGGCGTTCAGGCTGTCGAAGTTGAGGAGGGTGTTGAGGACCAAGGAATAGGTGTTCTCGGTTTCGCCGCGATAGACGGGATTGATGGAGAACAGGACTACGTGGCCTGTGCCGCTCGGAACATCGAGCACAGCGGGGTGCTGCGCGATTTCGTTGCCGTTTTGGATGAGGCCGGAGATGAGCAGGTCCTTGGCGTCGGCGTAGCGCAGGATGACGCGGGCGCGGTTGGCCGGAGGGATGACGCGCGGATTGTTGAAGCTCTGGTCGTTGGTTGGCTGTGGAGCTTCCCAGAGTTCCTTCTCCGGCTCGTCGGGAATTTCGGAGGCGGGGCGACCGATGACGAAATCGGGGTCGTCTTTGGTGCCGCGTCCCGTGGGGCGCGAAGTCATCGTCGGGCCGAGATGCCGGCGGCGGCCGCCAATGATGTTGGTAATGGAAAAAATAGGGCCATCGTCGCAATAGGCAGAGACTTTTTCATCGTAGCCGTACGCAATGGGGCTGGCCGCATCAACGAGCCGTGTGCCAACGATGGAGCCGACGATTTTCATTTTCTCGGAATTGGAGAAAGAGACTCCGTTTGCCATTCCTGTGGCGATGGCGAATTGCGAAGTGTCGAGCGCGGTGAGAAGGACGCCGCCGTTGCGAACAAAAGTCTGCAGGTTGGCGAGGCCGTCCCAGCCGAGGCCCGGACGCATGTCGGGCGTAGAATCGTTTTTGCCGACCAGGTTGGGCGTTTCGGGCGTGTTCATCCACGGAAGAGGATTGCCCCACGAAGTTGGTGTGCCTTGCACGATGAGGTTCGAGTTGGCGTTGCCGGTGACGGGCGGAAACAGGATTACGTCGTACCTGGCGTTGAGATCGGGGATTTTGGCGAGCGCCTGGGTGCTCATGTAGTCGTAGGGGATATGCAGGTTGTCGAAGGCGAGGCGCCACCAGCCTTCGGATTGCGTGCTGATCCAGGTGTGGACGTAGGCGATGCGCGGGGCGCGGATGGGATGTGTCTTGACGCCTGGCGCAGCCGCCAGCGCAACAATTTGCAGGCCGAGAGTTTTCGCGGCGGCGTCCAGATCGGAGCGGCTGACTCCGCGGATCAGAAAAGTGCCGCGTGAGAATTTGTGGCCGCTCGATTCGAATGATTCTTCCGCGGCGTCGATGGTCGCTTCTTTCAGACGATAGCGAAGGGAGGCGAGGGCGGGCTCGGCATGATTGTCGATTGCGAAGACGGAGCCTTCACCCTTGACGCCGCCGAAGGAGCGGAGTTCGCTGACGCGCTCCATCGGAACCGAGAGAACTTTGGAATCGGTGACGCGAGCGACCTGCACACCGAAGAGTTCGCCGAAAGTCCAGCCAGTGTCGTCGTAAGGAGTAGTTTGCGGATCTTCGGGGCTCCAGTATTGGTAATCGAGGAGCGCATCGGCGACGCGGGAAAAGGGCTGATCCATACGGATGACAAAACTGCCGGCGGGGAAATCGCGGGTCGTTGGCGCAGGGGGTTTTGGTTTGTCGTCGGGGTCGCCAGGCTTGGTTGACTTCTTTTCTTTCTTCGCGGGAAGAGCCACCTGAAAGGCGGTGGTGGCACGCGAAATCTCAACGTGCTGTTTGAACATGACGCGCAAGAGATCGGCTTGCACGCTGGCGCGCGGATCGTCGGCGGACAAGACGTACGCGGCTGGGCCTTCGGCCGAAGGTTTTTGGACGGAGCGCTTCCCTTTCAGATAGAAATTCTTAAGGAACAGGCGCTTGTTCTCGCTGAAAAAGTGCAGCGAGGTGAGCAGGCCGGTTTCCTCGTAATTGTTGTTGTTGCGTTGCGACCAGAGCGCTTTGGGAAACGGCGGATTGGGCTTGAACCAGGTGCGCGCGTATTCGTCGGGCTGAAGTGTGCGTTCGCGCGTGTCGGCGCCGCCGTTGCCGAACGTTTCATAGAGACGGCTGATGCCGTTGTGCATAGCGGCGAGAAACATCAGGTAGCCGGGCGACCAGGTGTCGAAATCGCCGTGGGTGAAGACACCGGGCATGCCAAACCCGGTCATGTCGGCGACGTTGCGGTTGCCGATGATTTGCCACTCATCGACGAGGATGGGATCGACCCAGGCATTGTAGGGGCCGTCGCCGATGGTGTTGTCGTAGAGATAGGGGACGGATTCGTGGAGATCGTGAAGCACCTGGGCGTTCCAGGCGAGATATGTATTCAGGATGTTTTGTGTGAGCTTGAGGGTCATGCCCATGGCATCGCGGTTGTTGTCGTGGGCGACATATTTGCCCCAGTAGATGAGCGGGGGATAGAAATCCTTGGGATGGGCGAGATGCCATTTGTAGAGATCGACCATGCGGTCGCGGCCGTCCACTTCGACGACGGGGGTGATGAGGGTGATGACGCCGTCGCGGATTTCGCGGACGTAGGGGCTTTCGTCGACGGCTAGGCGGTAGGCGAGTTCCATCAACGCTGTGGGAGCGCCGGTTTCGGGCGAATGGATGGTGCCCGTAATGTAGTAGACGGGGACGGATTCGGCGACGAGTTTGTCGGCTTCGGCATCGTCGAGATGGATCGTGCGCGGGTCGGCCAGTTTCGCGAGGCGCTGGCGGTTTTGCTCGAGGTTTTTCAGATTGGCTTCGGAAGAAACGGCCACGGCGATCATTTCGCGGCCTTCTTCGGTGGTGCCAATCGAAACTACTTTTACACGCGGCGTGGCTTTTTCGAGAAGGCGCATGTACTTGTAAACGTCTTCGGCGTAAGGAAGTATGCCGGGAGCGCCGGCGACATCGCCGAGGACGACTTCGGGCGTGGGAACGGTTTTGCTAGCGGGAAGATAGTCGACGAGCGGGGAGGAGAAATAGGGCGCGGTGGTGTACTTGCGGATTTTGGCGGTGTAGGCCTCGTCGACGGGCTGCTTGGGGTCGCGCGCGGGGGATGTTTCGCCGTCGGCCAGGGCAATTCCGCTGGTTGCGAGGGAGATGATGGAAAGCAGAATAAGTCCTAGGGAGGATTTGCGCGGCATGAGAGCTCCTTGATGAATGCGAACGCGAAAGTTTAACTCAGGTTTGGGTGGGGAAGGAAATGCGGCGGGCGTTGAAGAGTTGAGACGGAAGAGAAAGACTTAACACAGAGTGCGCAGAGGAAGAGCACCCTTCGCAAATGCACTCAGGGTAAACAGAGGTCACAGAGAAGAGGTGGGCTACATCATGGGGTTCGGAGAAAAGTGAGGCAGACAGGGCTGGGGATTCCCTCGGTAATCGAAATTTGCGAGAGTGCGCCAGATTCGGGGTTGATGCGGAAGACAACGATGGAATTGGAGTTCTGGTTTTCTGCGAGGAGGAACTTGCCGGTGGGGTCGAGGGCGAAGTGGCGGGGCTCCTTGCCACCTGTTGAGTAGTCGCCGGCGAGTTCGAGTTTGCCAGTTGCCGGATCGACGGAGAAAACGGTGATGGAATCGTGGCCGCGATTGGAGGTAAAGAGCCATTTGCCCGAAGGATGGAGGGCGATCTCGGCGGCGTCGTTGCGGCCTTTGTAGTCGGTCGGGATCGTGGAGATCCGTTGCACGGGTTCGATGTCTGTGTGGTAGTCCAATACGATACCCGTGACGGCGGATTGCACTTCTCCGAGAACGTAGATGTGATCGTTGGCGCCGAAGACGGCATGGCGAGGGCCGTCGCCGGGATTCACTGGAACCGACCATGCATTCTTATAACGGGTATAGCTGGAGAGTGGAGCGCCATTAAGCGTGCCGTTGGAGGTGTCGAAGCGATAGGTCAGAAGGCGATCAAGGCCGAGGTCGGCAACATAGACGCCGTGACCATCGATTGACGGCTCGATCCAGTGAGCGTGAGGCGCTTCCTGGCGCTCCTTGTTGGGACCGAGAACACCACCGTCTTGCATTGACGAAGTGTGTTCGCCGAGTTTGCCGTCGGGGAGGATTGGGAAGACGACTACGTTGCCGGAGGTGTAGTTGGCGACGAAGAGATATTTGCCGGTTTTGTCGAAGGAGAGATAGCAGGGGTCTTCGCCGAAAGCGGGCAGTTGGTTGAGGAGCGTCAGCTTGGCGGATTTGGCGTCAGTGGAGAAGGCGCTGATGGAGCTTTGCTTGCCGGATTCGTTGGCGGCGTAGGCCCATTTGCCGTTGGGATGAATTGCGAGCCAGGAGGGATTTGAGGATCCGGCGGCCAGGCCTTTGGGAGCGAGCTTGCCTGTCGAAGCGTCGAATTCGTAGGCATAGATGCCTTTGCTGTCGGTTTTTTCGGTGTAGGTGCCGACGAAGACAAGGAATTTTTGATTTGGCGTTTGTGGATAAGCCGGAAGTATTGCCAGTAAGCAGAGAAAAACGAAAACAAAGAAGCGGTTTGTGATTTTCATGGGCTTGTAGTGTAGCGCGGGAATAGTGGTTGAGGAAAAGGGGGATTTAGCACAAAGTCCACAGAGGACTGCGCACAGAGGTCACAGAGAAAAGCACAGACCCTTCGAGCATCAGGGTAAACAAGAGTGTCTGTGCCACGACCGATAGATTGCGATTTGCTGTACGCCGGAAGAGCGCTGGCATAAAAGCCAGCGCTACCGGCGGATGAGATTACTTCTTCGCTTCCTCGTCTTCTTCGTGAAGGACGGCGGCGGCGGCCACGGAGTCCTCGCCGTCGAGGCGTAGCAGGCGGACGCCCTGGGTAGAGCGGCCGGCTTCGCGGATTTCGTTGGCGTGGACCCGGATGACTTTGCCGTGTTCGGTGATGATCATGACGTCGGACTCTTCGGTGACCTGGAGAGTGGAGACGACGGAGCCGTTGCGGTCGGTGGTCTTCATGTTGACGACACCCTTGCCGCCGCGCGAAGTGATGCGGTATTCGGCGAGGGCGGTGCGCTTGCCGTAGCCCTTTTCGGAGACGGTGAGCATGAGCGTGGTGAGCGAGTCCTTGATGTCCTCGTTTTCCAGTTCCTCGAGATTTTGTGTGGTCTTATTGTGTTCCTTGGCGATGATGTCGAAGTGAGGCTGGACCGCGTCCATGCTGACGACATAATCGCCCTTGGCGAGGTCCATGCCGTTCACGCCGCCGGCGTTGCGGCCCATAGCGCGCACTTCGGTTTCGCGGAAGAGGATAGCCTGGCCTTCGTGGCTGGCGAGAAAGATCATCTGCTTGCCGTCCGTGAGTTTGGCGCCAATGAGTTCGTTATCCGCTTCAAGATTGATGGCGATGATGCCGGTGGAACGCGGATTGGAGAACTCCGTGAGAGCCGATTTCTTCACCGTGCCGTCTTTCGTGGCCAGGAAAACGAAGCGGCCTTCTTCCTCGAGATTGGTGGCGGCGACGAGGGCGGTGAGTTTCTCGTCCTCCTGGAATTTCACGAGGCTGGAGATGGCCTTTCCGCGCGTTGCGGCGGCGGCTTCCGGAAGTTCGTAGACTTTCAGCCAATAGACGCGGCCCTTGGAAGTGAAGAGCAGGATGTAGCTGTGCGCCGAGGCGACAAAGAGATGCTCGACGAAATCCTCTTCCTTGGTTTTGGCGCCGATGCGGCCCTTGCCGCCGCGCGACTGGTGGCGATAGACGTCCGCGGGCGTGCGCTTGATGTAGCCGGCGTGGCTGACTGTGATTAGCTGGTCGGTGTCGGCGATCAGATCTTCGAGTTTGATTTCGTCGACCTTGTCCACGATTTGCGTGCGGCGGTCGTCGCCGTAGGCCTTGTGGACTTCGCGCAACTCGCCGGTGATGACCTGCTTGAGCTTTTTGTCGCTGGCGAGAATTTCGCGCAACTCGGCAATCAGGTCGCGGATGGACTTCAGTTCCTTGAGAATCTCGTCGATGGAAAGCTGCGTAAGGCGGTGCAACTGCAGTTCGAGGATGGCATCAATTTGAGCGTAGCTGAGGGTCAGCGAGTTGCCACGGCCGGCGGCTTCGATTTCAGCAGCGCCGACGAAGCGATACTTGCGGCCGTCGAGTTTCACGCCTTCAAGCTTCTTGGATTTACCGTTTTCGGTGATGGTGACGTCCTGCTCGCTGAAATACTTGAACAGGTTTTCCTTGGCTTCGGCGCGGCTGCCGCTGCCACGGATGACGCGGATAACGTTGTCGAGG
>DATLVJ010000465.1:0-2230 GCA_035577585.1 Candidatus Limnocylindrales bacterium | reverse complement strand
CTCCGCTTCTCCTGAGGGCCCCACCTGCCTGCCCGCGATAATCCGCTTTCGTTGATCCGGAAGCAGCACCACAAATTGCTTCGGCAGCGCCTCGTCTCCGTCTGACTTCAGCGTGATCTTCAGGCCAGAGAGCGGCTCTCCGCGCGACGTGTCCAGTTCCTGGCCGTCTCGCGTCAAATTCACCTCGCTTGCTTGCGACATCTCGCCCCGTTCTCCGGCGCTCATTCGCACGGAATACTTTCCCGGCGGCACCCCCAGCAGTTCATACACGCCTGTCTCCACCGAAACCATTCCACCTGTTCGCACCGGTTCCGCCCAATCAAACACCTGCTTTTGCAGTTGCGGCTGGGGAAATCCGTTCCTTCTGTCCTCCCCTGTGCGGAAAAAAATGTGCAGCGCCGGAACTGGATTCATCTCCAATTCAATTTCCGCATGTTCACCGGCTTTCAGCACAATCGGAGTCGCCTCCGCCGCCTCCGTCGCGCTGCTGTAATAAGTTGCCGGATAAGCTGCGTCGATCGAAGCCGGCACGCCCGAACGCCCCCCGTCGCCGCCCGCTTGCGCCGAAGCCCCATGCACGGCGTACCACGGGGTCGCGTTCACCGACACAAAATACGTCCCCGGTATCAAGCTCGAAAAATCAAAGTAGCCAAGGTCATCCGATATGGCCACCAACAGCCGGTTCACCCGGCTCATGCCGCGCCGGTGATCTTCCATGAAGAGCGTCACCTGCGCATGCCTCACCGGTTCGCCGTCCTCGTCCCGAACATGGCCGCCGATCACCGCCACCGGGTTCAACCGCAGCACCAGTGCATCCGTCTTCAACTCTGGTCCCGTCACAATCGCCGTCGAATATTCTTCATGCTGTTCGTAGCTTGCGGAAATGTATCCGCGCTTCGATCCGTCTAGCGAATATTTTCCCGCCGTCAAGCCTGCAAACTCGAACCGCCCTCCTTCCGTGGTTTTCTGCTGCAGCACGCCCTTCCGTGTTTTCGTATCCACCAGCGAAATCCGCGCTTCCGCAAGCGGTGCCCCGGTCACGCTATCCACCGCCAACCCGGCGATTTTGTAGGTCACGCTCGGAGCATCTCGTTGCGGCGCCGCGCTTTGTGCCGTCGCGATTCTCGCGCCGAGCCACGCAGTCAGCAGCAACGCGCCAACTGTCCAAATCCCCCGCATTCTCATTCCGAATTCCCGTCCGCATTTCATGGTTCGGTCACCAGTGCCAGCGTAGTGGAAATCCGAAGCGTTTGCGACGCGGAAAGCTCCACCTCCACCCCCTTCGACTCGTACTTGCGAAGCAATTCCGTATTGGCCGGCCCAATCTCCTTGTTCAAGTGATCGAACGCCAGGATCCGATACGTTCCGGGCGCAATCTGTTTCTCGTCAAATGTTCCGTTATTCCAGACGCGCGTCCGCCGCAATTGCCCTGCATTCTCGCTCAGTGGTACAAAGTAGACGAACATGATCGGCATCGCCGGCGCCGCCTCGTTTGGCTTCTGGGAACTTCCGCCCTCCGGAATTTGCACCTTTCCCGAAACTTCCGCCCCGTCATTCTTCAGCGTCAACTCAATCGGAGTGCTCGCTCCCTCTGCTCCAATCGTAATCGGTCGGTGCAGAACGTCCCCTCCGCCCCACGTGGCCGACGCCGGATAGCAATCGCTCGTCGAAACCTGCATCCAGTAAGTTCCCGCTGCCACGTTGTTCAGCGTCATTCCTCTGTCAGTCTCGCCCTGTTCCTGCTGCGACATCACCGTGGACACCATTCCAAATTGCTCCACGGGTGAAAGCGCAACTGTCGCGTATTCGCGCGCCACGCTCTTCCCGGAATTTCCCTCGCCGTCCGTTCCTTCGCCGCTCGCACCATCGGTTCCAAACTCTTTCCGGATGTTCACGTGCAATGAAACGTTCGGGTATAAACTGACCACCGGCCCTTCCACCGGTCCCCCCCGGACCGTAAAGTTCAAGCTACCACTTGTTCCATCCTCGCCGCGCGAGAAGAGCTTCACCGTGTACCCACCATCGGGCAGGAGTCCCCGCACCACCTGTTCCGCGGCATCATAGCCCAACGAATATCCCGGCCCGGGGTGGCCACGTAAGAAAACCTCGACCGCCGGAACGCCCGCAGCCGGAGCATTCGCCACACCAATCTTCACCGGGTAGTATTCTCGCCGTGTCACCGTCAGATTTGCCTGAACTGTTGTACCCGCGGCCAGCCGAATCGGAGTTG
>DATLVJ010000464.1:0-6789 GCA_035577585.1 Candidatus Limnocylindrales bacterium | reverse complement strand
CGGAATGGAATCCGCCCTCGGAACATGACTTGAAACTCACGCGCTTAGGCGCCAAAGTTTGCCGCCGCGCGGCCATCCTCGCGAAAATCGGTCTGATTCGTTTCGTGGCTTTTCTATTGACCACCAGCGTGAAGAACCTGGCGGGCCGTCTGGTTCGCCTGATCAGCCGTGGATCGCCTGCGGAATCCGGCACCGTTTCAAGTCCATGGTTCGCGGCCCTGCCGCCGGAAGAAAAAAACATGGCGTCTGTCTTCTGGGTTCAGCCGAAATTTGCTCTTACAATTGCCAGCCAACTGGAAAATCTTCCCAGTAGCGCGGCGAATGCCGGCCAATTCGCAAAGTTTTCGGATAAGCCTGTGATGATTCTTTCCGCGCGTACGGCACCTGAACGCCGCCGTCTGGAACACGCCTCGATGGCGGCGCGCCTTCCCCGAGGGGAACACCTGTTGGCGGGGAACAGCAATCACTGGATCATGCAAGAAGACCCGGACCTGCTGATCCGCGCGATAGAAAAGGTGGTCAAACACACCGAGAAGATAATGACACAATCGATGTCTCCTCGTTGAAAAGCGGCGCCCAAAAACGCAAATATCAAATTTGCTTTGCTGCTTTTGCTCACGCTTGTTTTCCTGATGCCCGAGCTTCGCGGGAATCCGCACATCCACAAATTGCCCTTCGGATAATGCAGGTTGCGGCGGGTATGATACAGGCGTAACTTTCAACGAGCATTTGTGGGCCGAACCGTGGAGGGATCATGGAACGTCGTGAAGCGTTGCGACTGATGGGAGCGGCGAGTGTTTTTTCGGTGTTGTCGTCGGATCTGTTTGCCGCGACTCTGAGGGCGCAGCTTGCGGCCAACCCGGTCGGTACCCTGCGCACGCTGTCCCCTGCGCAAAATGAAATTGTTGTGGCGATGAGCGACGTGATGATTCCCGCGACCGCAACTCCCGGCGCAAAGGCCGCCAAAGTAAACGAGTTTATCGACCTGATTTTGACCGAATGGGCCACGGAAGAAGAACGGAAGATTTTTCTCGAGGGGCTTGCGGAGGCGGACCGCAAAGCCAACGTGCTCTTTGGCCACGGTTTTGCCGCCGCGTCCGCGAAAGAGCAGACCGCGATTGTGCAAGTATTCGACGAAGAGTTGGCGACTTTTAGAAATGAGGAGCTGCCGAAGCAAGTTCGGTCCTGGGAGCTAACGCTTGTGATTCCGTTCTTCGCGCAGATGCGGCGGCTCACTCTCGTTGGTTACTACACATCCCCGATCGGGCAGGAGCAGGAACTTAAAGTGGAAATCATCCCCGGAGAGCTGCACGGTTGCGTGCCGGCGAAGCCCGAGGTGAGCCAATGAGGACCGTCAAAAAGCCCGAGACGCACGACGCAATCATCATCGGCTCCGGAATGACTGGCGGGTGGGCCGCCAAAGAGCTGACGGAAAAAGGGCTAAAGGTTCTGGTGCTGGAAGCGGGCCGGCCGACGGAGCCGGACCGCGATTACGTCGAGCACGTTCCAATCACTGAGATGAAATTCCGCGGAATGAACAACCGGCAGGAGACGTTGAAAGATCAGCCGATCCAGCGGACGTGTTACGCGTGCGACGAGTGGGCCAGCAAGTTTTTTGTGAAGGACACGGAGCACCCGTACACCACCGATCCGGACAAGCCGTTTGCATGGATCCGCGGGCGGCAAGTCGGCGGCAAGTCCATCATGTGGGCGCGGCAATCTTACCGCTGGAGCGATCTGGACTTCGAAGCCAACGCGCGCGAGGGAATCGGCGTTGACTGGCCGATTCGCTACGCGGACATTGAGCCCTGGTACAACTACGTGGAAGATTTCGCAGGAATCACCGGCCAGGCGGAAGGATTGCCGCAATTGCCCGATGGCCACTTTTTGCCGCCAATGGAGATGAATTGCGCGGAAATTGCCGTGAAGGAAGCGATGGCGCGGCAATTTGGGCGCGATCGAGTGATGACCATTGGGCGCGCGGCGATTCTGACGAAGACGCACAACGGGCGGGCGGCCTGCCACTATTGCGGCCCGTGCCACCGCGGGTGCATCACGCGCTCCTATTTCAGCAGCGTGAATGCCACGCTGCCGGCCGCCGAAAAAACGGGGCGGCTGACGCTGCGGCCGTACAGCGTGGTGCACAGCCTGATCTTCGATCCGCAAACCCGCCGGGTGACCGGAGTAAAGGTGATTGACGGGCAAACGCATAAAGCCATGGAATTCCAGGGGCGCATCATTTTTCTTTGCGCGTCGACGCTGGAGTCCACGCGGATTCTTCTCAACTCCGCGACGCCCGAGTTTTCCGCTGGGCTAGCGAACAGCAGCGGTGAGCTCGGCAAAAACCTGATGGACCACATCATGGGCGGCGGCGCGGACGGAATCATTCCCGGCTTTCTGGATCGCGTCCAAACCGGGAAACGGCCGAACGGAATTTATGTGCCGAGGTTTCGCAACGTCTCCAGCAAGGAGAAAAATTTCTTGCGGGGCTATGCGTATCAGGGCGCGGCAGAACGAGAGGGGTGGGAGCGGGGAATACTCGAAAGTGGATTTGGGACGAGTTTCAAGAATTCGTTGCGCAAGCCAGGCCCCTGGATGATGACTTTCAGCGGCTTTGGAGAGTGTTTGCCGAACCCCGCAAACTTTGTCGAGATTGACAAAGAGCGCGTGGATGCCTGGGGCGTTCCGGTTCTGAAGATTCACTGCGAGTGGAGAGATAACGAAAAGGCGCTGCTGCGCGACATGATGATCCAGGCGGCGGAGATGCTGGCGGCGGCCGGGGCAGTCGAGATTCGCCCCTTCAATCACAATAGTCCGCCGGGCCTGACGATTCACGAGATGGGAACCGCGCGCATGGGAGACGATCCGAAAAAATCGGTGTTGAATAAGCATAACCAGGCACACGACGTGAAGAATCTGTTCATGACGGATGGCGCGTGCATGGCTTCGTCTTCCTGCGTGAATCCTTCGTTGACCTACATGGCGCTGACGGCACGGGCCTGCGATTACGCGGTTTCGCAAATGAAAAAAGGCGAACTGTAGGCATCTTTCAGAGCCGGAACAAATCTGCACTACATACGGGAGAGGTGCCGGAGATGGCGCACGAGGAAGCAGCGAAGCCAGGCGGCGGCGTGAAGTTAGTGGTCCGGAATATTGGAGTGCTGTTGAGCGGGGATTTGCAGCGCCCAATTTTGGATGCGGATACGGTGGTGGTAAAGGATGGAAAGATCGCGGCGTTCGGACGCGAGAAGGACGTGGACACGGAAGGCGCGACCCGGGTGATTGATGCAAACGGCACTACGCTGGCGCCGGGATTGATTGACAGCCATGTACATCCGGTCGCCGGCGATTGGACGCCGCGGCAGAATCAGATCGGGTGGATCGACAGCTGCCTGCATGGCGGAGTGACCACGATGATTTCGGCGGGCGAAGTGCACATGCCGGGGCGGCCAAAGGATGTGGTCGGCGTAAAAGCGATGGCCATTACAGCGCAGCGAGCGTTTGCGGCGCTGCGGCCGAGCGGCGTGAAAGTGATGGCCGGCGCGCCGGTGATTGAGCATGGAATGGTGGAGGAAGATTTCCGCTCGCTGGCGGAGGCCGGAGTTCGTCTATTGGGCGAAGTGGGACTCGGAAGCGTAAAAGACGGGCCGACGGCGCGCCAGATGGTGGCTTGGGCGCGCAAACATGGGATGCAAAGCACGATTCATACGGGTGGGCCGTCGATTCCGGGTTCGAGCTTGATTGACAAGGATGTTGTGCTGGCCGCGGATGCCGATGTGATTGGGCACATCAATGGGGGACACACGGCCCTTCCGGACGTGCAAATTCGTTCGCTTTGCGAGGAATCCTTGCGGGCGCTGGAGATTGTGCATAACGGAAATGAGCGGGCGGCGCTGTTTACGCTGCGGACAGCAAAAGAATTGAAGCAATTGCATCGCGTAATCCTTGGAACCGATGCCCCGGCGGGTTCGGGCGTGCAGCCGCTTGGAATTATTCGGGTGATCGCCGCGCTTTCGTCCCTTGGAGAGATTCCCGCCGAAGTGGTGTTTTGTTTCGCTACGGGGAATACGGCGCGCTTGCGAAATCTGGATAGCGGTTTGATCGAAGTGGGCCGCGCGGCGGATTTTGTGTTCATGGATGCGGCGCAACACTCAGCAGGGAAGACGTTGCTCGAAAGCGTGCGGCTGGGTGATCTGCCCGGTATCGGCATGACGGTAATCGACGGGGAAGTGCGAAGCGAGCGGAGCAGGAATACGCCGCCGGCGGCGCGGGTGCCCAAGATTGTGAAGTAGGTGAAACTAGCGAAGGCCGTCTTCGCCTTTGATCTGGTCTTTGGTCAGGCCGCCGACGCGCGGGAGTGGCCGGCCGCTATCCGTTACCGCAACGGCTACCAAAATTTCGTCGGCGCGTGGCGCGTCGTTGACGCGAATCTCCATGCCGTCGAAATGGCTGCGGACGAAGGCGGCATCTTTATGGCCGAGGGGAATGTCGAGCGCTACGCCGGGGCTGCCGCGTTTTTTGGAAGACGGAATCAGGGCAGCGCCTTTCCCGAGTGCTTTGCGGACGGGTGTGCCAAGCTTCGGATGGAGAATCGCGGCGGCGTGTTCGAGTTCTCCATTTTCGCCGACTGCCGCGGCCTTGCCATAACTTTCCGCGGAGGCGCCGGGAATGCCAAGAGCAGCGACGGCATGTTCGGCCAGCAGAGCGCCGAGTTCCTCGCCAATTTCCATAAGTTCTGTTAAGTCCTCGACGTAATTTCCCGCAAACGGATTTTCAATCACGACGGCCGCAGCGGCGCGGCGCGTGGGCGGAGTCACCGGCTTGCCCATTTCCGTGCGGGTTTCTTCCACGAAGGTTACGATTTTTCGAATTTTCGCTTTCATCGCAGACCGTCCTGGCCTTTGATTTCAGAGGCTTTCAGTCCGCCGACGCGGGCGTGAACGCGCGGGCCGGTGGTCATCACCAGTGCCAGCAGAATCTCGTCGGCCTTGGGCGCGTCGGCGATGCCGACTTCCATCGAATCGAAGTGGCTGCGGACGTAGGACGCGTTGATGTGGGTGATGGGGACGTCCAGGCGCGTGCCAAGGCCGCCAACCTTTTTTGTCGAGGCCACGATGGCCTTTGCGTTGCCCAGAATTTCACGCATCGCGTAGCCACCGGGAACATGCCATAGCGCCCCGTGCTCCAATTCTCCGGCCTGGCCAACGATGGCGCCTTTACCGTAACCCTCCACGATTTTTGCATCGCCACCCAGCGCGGAGACGAGGGCTTTTGCCATTTCGACGCCGAGCGGGTTCAGGTCTTCCATGAAGCCGGCAATTTCCGGCACGTATTCCCCGGCGAATGGATTGTGGATGACCGCGAGCGCTGCGGCGCGCCGGAGTGGAATGGCGGCAACCGGCCCACCTTCGTGGAAAACCTCCTCGACAACGATGACGCGCTTGCGGAGTTGCACTTCAGGCATGCAAGAGGCTCCTTTGGAAACTCTCAAACGAAGATTGCAATAAGAAGGGCAAAACGACGCGGGTATGGCCCTGGAGGCAGAGTGCCGCGGAGTGGATCAGGCCTCGCTCGCGAAGCGCGGTTGCGGCGAACAGTCCGCTTTCGAGTGCCGCGTCGATTTCCGATTGCGACAACGGCCCCACGCCACGCGTGACGAGCAAATCACCAAGGTCGGAATCGGGCGCGATTTCACGCGCAGGGACGCGGGTGATCCCGGGATGATCCGGGAGATTCACGGCGTTGGCAATCACCGTCGCGGCGGCGTCGGCGGTGGAAGCGCAGCGAGCAAGAACAGTTACCGCGTCGGCGATGCCGAGTGAAAAACTTCGTCCGCGCCATCCACTGGTGGCAAGCCCGCGCAGAGGATCGGCGGAAGTAATTTCGGCAGCTCCAAATAGGGAGGGACGATCGGGCCTTTCCACCATGCCGATTTTATAGGACTGCGAATCGGCCAGATGGAGGGCGATGTCGCCGCCATTGTTCACGTACGCGCGATCGATGGTTGCGGTAGCGGTCATCGTTTCAAGAATCGTTTCGGCGACGGATCCCGCAACGGCCGCCATCGGCGTGATGAAACAATCCTCGCTATACGGTTGGACGGCAGCAAACATGCGTTGAGCGATCAATCCGCAAGGGCGCTCAGAGTGTTTCTTGGCGCGGGCGCGAAGCAGCGGTAGTTCGTCACAGAGTTCATCGAGAATGGAAACGAAGCGCCGCGCCGCTGCTTCGTAAGCGGCAGATACCGCCTGCGGAGAGCCGTCCGCCTCGATGATCAAATCGATTGGGCCGTCGTGCAAGTGCAAGCGGTGGCCGTCGGGCAACATGCGGATGAGGGCAGGATCTCTCATGATTCGCTGCTCTCGTTGCGGGGCTTCAGCGGCCACGGATTTTTCGCATGCGAAGCAACTTGCCGCTGGCGCTCCTTTTCTTTCAGTACGTCGCTGAGCGGCCGAACGTAGGCCACGTGGCCGCCAAGCACCGCATAATCGTCTTTTTTCAGCGTGAATTCGATCGGAGCGACGAGCGCGGGCGTCGGCACATAACCAAACGCGTTTTCCGGCATGCGCGTCACGTCAACCATGAAGGTGATGCCGCCGCCGGGCCAGACATAGACCGGCGCGCCGCCGCTGGTAACCCGCGTCAGCGCGTCCTTGACCGATCGCGTCAGCCGCACCGTATTGTCGGTGACCCCGGCGCGCAGCGAGCCGCCGGCGCCGCCCATGAACAACACCGTGCACAGCGCCGGTTCGCAATTTTCCTGGATGCGCTCGACCGAAAGTTTCAGAT
>DATLVJ010000463.1:0-2942 GCA_035577585.1 Candidatus Limnocylindrales bacterium | reverse complement strand
GAACTGCTTCATTTTTCCCACGCCGTCCGGTAGATTTGAGTTAAGAATTTTCTGGTAGTAGCCAGAAAGTAACTGCCGGCGATCCTCTTCGCTTGGCACATCGTAACGCCCTGTCGTGCGGTATTGTTCCATCTGGCGGAAGATCCACGGATTCGTCGCCGCCGCGCGGCCGATCATCACCGCGTCGCAGCCGGTTTCCTCCACCAGGCGCGCGGCGTCTTCCGGCGACTGCACATCCCCGTTGCCGATAACGGGAATCTTCACAGCCTGCTTCACCGCGGCAATAATGTTCCAGTCGGCTTTGCCTGTGTAGCCCTGCGCGCGTGTGCGCGGATGAATCGCCGCCGCTTCCACACCCAGCTGTTCCGCCATCTTCACCACTTCCAGCGCCACGATGGATTTTTCGTCCCACCCTGCGCGCAGCTTGATGGTCAGCGGAATCTTCACCGCGGCGCGCACGCCCTTCAGAATCTCTTCGAGCAGCGGCAACTCGCGCAGCAAGCCGGAGCCGCCGCACTTCACCACTTTTTTCGCCGGGCAGCCCAGATTAATGTCCACGGCATCGTAGCCGAGGTCTTCCACCATGCGCGCTGCGTCGGCCATCACCTGCGGATTCGCGCCAAACAATTGCGCTGCGATCGGGTGCTCGTCTTCTTCAAAGAAAAGATAGCGCAGAGTCTTTTTCGCGCTGCGGGTGATTCCCTCGGAGCTGGTGAACTCCGTCATCAGCAGCCCGCAGCTACCAAGGCCCCGGATTACGCGTCTAAACAGGGTATCCGTCACGCCCGCCATGGGCGCAAGGATCGTCGCCGGACGGATGGCAAGGTCGCGAACTTTGTATTCGGCGGGAATCATGGCCATTTCGCTTTCCAGTTTATCAGGCAACGGCAGCCGGTGTCCCACCGATGTTCCGCTGGTACCTTTATTGACTAGCGTCCTGGCGCATCGTACGCTGCCAATTAGGGCAATTTTCCGGTAATCTCTGGCCCCTATGATGCGCTGGTCCTCATTGCCAAACCGGTTGCTCGTGATGCTGGCGATTGTCTTCGCCGCCGCCGCCATTTTCTATTCCGGCATTTGGATGTATGTGGAGCGCACCGCGGTTCCGCGAGTGGAACTGGGATTCAACAGCAAGCACATCAATCAGTACGACGGAAATACGCACTGCATGAAGGTTTCCGACGTGGTGCCGAATAGTCCCGCGGAGCGCGCCGGATTGCGCGCCGGGGACCGCATTATCGGCGTTGACGGACAGATGCTTACCACGTCCCGCCCCTTCGATCTGGCATACGCGGAGGGGAAGCCGGGCGACGCCGTTGTGTTCACGGTCCAACGCGAGGGAGAGCCGAACCCGGTTGAGATTCATGGAATTTTCCGCGCCTCACTGGAAGATGGGCCGCCCGAGGGTTTTGCCAAAACCTCCGCCGTTGAGATAACGCGTTCTTTCCCGGTGCTGTTCCTGCTGGTGGGGTTAACGGTTCTTTTTCTGCGGCTGAATGACCCGAATGCCTGGCTGCTGGCTTCGTTGTTTTGCGGATTTGTCGCTGCCCCGGGTTTTTCCCATCCCGCCGCTGCCATGGGCCACCACCTGCGTTCCGCTGCGCTCATCTACCAGCTGATTTTCTCCGCGCTGCTTTGTCCGCTTTTCTACATTTTCTTCGCTGTCTTCCCTGCCCGCTCGCCAATGGATCGCCGCGTCCCCTGGCTGAAATGGGTCTGCGTGGCGTTTGGCATTGCGATGGCGGTGGCCGGGGTGTTGACCGGCGATCTTCGGGAACCTGGCGCAGCGGCGGATCTGCTTGGCGGAGGACCGGGAGAAAATCTCCGCTTGTCGCTCATCTATGCGGATTACCTCCTGATCGCGCTGGGGCTCGCTTCGCTGGCAATGAACGCGTTCGCGGAAAGTTCCGACCCTGTCGTCCGGCGGAAATCCCGCGTGATTCTCTGGGGCACCCTCATCGGCGTGCTGCCGCTGGTGCTGGAAAAGGCGGCGATGGATTTCACGGAGTATCGCCCGTCGTTCTGGGTGAATACGATTCTGATTATCATCTGCGCGTTATACCCGCTTTCGTTTGGCTACGCCGTGGTGAAGCACCGCGTGATGGAAATTCCGGTTCTGCTGCGGCGCAGCGCGCGGTATTTCCTGGTCCAGCGCGGGTTCATCGTCTTCCTGTTCGCAGTCGCCTTTTCGGCCATTGCATTCTTTTCCCACACCCTGTCGCGATTTTTCCAGCCCAATGCCAGCGCGGGAATGATGTTCAGCGCCGCGTTTGGAATCGCCCTGGTGTGGGCTTCGGCGCCGCTGGTGAAGCGCGGTACTCAACGCATTGACCGCGCATTTTTCCGCAGCGCCTACGACGCCCGCTTAATCCTGCAGGACCTTGCCGAAAAAGCCCGCACCGTGACCAGCCGGGC
This sequence comes from Candidatus Limnocylindrales bacterium, assembly GCA_035577585.1. Lineage (GTDB taxonomy): Bacteria > Acidobacteriota > Terriglobia > Acidiferrales > UBA7541 > Acidiferrum. Next base: position 527 of record DATLVJ010000463.1, on the reverse strand, counting down.
CGACCTGGCCGCGCTCTTGCAGCAACACCTGGAGAAAGCGCTGCACCCGAAACATTTCGTCTGCTACTTCGCCGCGGGCGATTCGCAACTGGCCGCGGAGTCCGGAACAGTTCCTCCCGGTGCGCAGATGCTCTCCACCGGCTCGCTGACTCTTGGGCTGCTGACCCTGCGTGGAAAATCCTGGGACGTCCCGCTTCCCGGTGAAGAAGGGATGGAAGATCTTGCCGTTCTCGCCCCACTCGCCCCGGAATGCCTGGTGCCGATTCTGGATCATGCCGGGCAGCTTTCCGGCTTGCTGGTGCTGGGCCAACGGCTTTCCGAGGAGCCATATTCGAGCGAAGACAAACGCCTGCTGGATTCCGTGGCCAGCCAGGCCGGCATCGCCATTGAAAATTTCGGCCTTGCGGAAAAAATGGCGGAACGCATGGAAGTGGACCGCCGCGTGGCGCGCGACATGGAAATTGCGCGCGAAGTGCAGTCACGCTTGTTTCCGCAATTTCTGCCACCGCTGAAAACGCTGCAATATA
>DATLVJ010000462.1:0-24079 GCA_035577585.1 Candidatus Limnocylindrales bacterium | reverse complement strand
TGCGATCCGATTCCAGTTGCGATCATCTCGACGAGGCTGCTTAAGTCCACCTCGATTCGATGCTTCTTTTCCCGTAGCGACTTGAGGCAAGCTTCCAAATGTTCGCGCTGGATCGGCAGGCGGCTCTTACAGACGCTATCGCCACGCTGCGCATGGAGCGAGCAGCCGTGTCCGGAGCGTTAGTCTGGGTCTAGCTGGCTTTGGGGACACTGGGGAGTGTTTCCGAGCGCGTGTTGGTCATCCGGATCTACGTTTACTGGTCCGGGGTTGGTTTCCAGGATGGATCCGGATTGAAGCGCTCCATTTTTATGAACTCATTGAGGGTAGCTGACCCAAAATCCTTCTCATAGACAACGCCGTCATGGCTGACGATGAAGCTCTTCACTCCGGTCACGTCGTACTCGGCTGGCGCAGCTACCAAGGCGAAGCCGCCGATCATCAGGCCTTTTACCACGAAGTCCATTTCGCCGAGCGGTGCCGCAGGTCCCTGCCCTCTGAGAATCTTGAAAAAATAGCCGTGATACGGCTCCGCATTGCCAGAGTAGCCTTGTTCGATTGCGCGGGCAATCTTCTCGCCAATCGGTCCGGCCCAACTACCGTCCGCGTTTTGCCATGCCAGGCCATCCTGTTTGCCCGGGGTGCTTACGATGCGCTGGGCGTATTGATTCGCGTCGTAGCCCTCCCGCTTCTGGAGTGCGTACTCGTGTTGCGCTTCCACGTAGCCGCGGCAGATATCAATGGCGTCCAATTCATTGCTTCCAATGCGACGATAGAAAAGTTCCTGGCGGCCCGCTTTGGCATCGAACGCCCATTTGGCGCCCAGCTTCACGATCGGCACCGGGAACGGCCAGTCTTCAATGCCCACGAGGAGGAACGCGCGGTTTCCTTTTTTTGAATCCACAGAAACCGACTTTTTTTCTCGAGCCTCGACAGCGAAGTCAGAAGCCCGCTTCCGGTCTTGTGGGTATTCACCGGTAAGGACTATGTCTTCACCACCTGCACCAAATATCTCCCTGAGAAGACTTACGTCGAACTTTTCGGCCGCAGCGACTAGTGCATCAGCTGCCTGTTGTGGAGAATCAAAGGTTTTAGCACCGACAGGCACAGGAGCAGGGGTAGCCTGAGCGGCAGGTTTTTGCGCAGCGAGATGGCCGGGCACCAACAAAAATGCCAATATACCGGCGATCCAAAGAGTCCTGAAGAGATTTGCGTTCACAGATGCTGAATTCATCCTGATGCTCCTACGAATTCATTCGTGTGACCCAGTCCACTTACCTACGGCGTCCCCCGCCTCCACCACGGCTCCCACCGCCGCCACCTCCCCGCGATCCCATGCTGGAGGAACCGCGGCTACTGCTGGAGCGAGCGCTTGATCCGTTATAACCACTGGAGCCCCTGGAACCTCCCCCGAAGGCATCGCGATTCCCGCCACCGCCGCGCGAGACATCCCGGCTTCCCACCCGATCCGCTCCGCCTCCGCCGGCTCGATTCCCACCGCCCGCACCGCCACTCCTGTTACCAGCACCTGCTCCACTGGCCCGGTTGCTGACGCCAGCTCCGCCACGATTGCTTGGCAGATTCCCGCCCTGCCGGCCAACTTGCTGCCGGGCACGAGCCTGGCGATTGGAAAGGGAGTCTCCTCGCGCCGTACCACCAAATTTGTTTGCGGTTCCTCGGTCCCCATACGGAGCTCCGCCGCGATGTTGCGGATTGTGCTTCCAGCTGGAATCTCCCCGTCCTCCGCCCCCTCGCCCCGGTTGCTGAGATGGGCGGTTTCCGTTGCCAATATTGTTGCGGTTGCCCCCACCAATATTCGAGTTGCGGTTAAAATTATTATTGTTGTTTATGTTGATGTTGTTGTTGCCACCCCAGCCGCAGCCCCAGCCCCAGCCACCGCTCCAGAACGCCCCCATCATCATGCCAACGCCGAAAGAAATCGCTATTCCCGCGGCATAGTATCCCGCTGGGGGATAGTAGATAGGTGGGTAGGGATAAACTGGCGGACCGTAGACCACGACAGGATCATACGAAGGGACATACACGACCTGAGGATTCGCCTGTTCCACCACGATTATACTTTTGTTCTCGATAACCCTGGTTTCGACCTTCTGCTGCTCGGTGGATTTCAAATTGCCGGTATCCTCTGCCTTCTTGCGCATACGCTGGACGGCATCCATCACATCGCTTTGCTGCGCCAGGAATGCATTGCCCAAATCCGTCGTCCACTGAATATCGTCTGCGAGGCGCTTTACCACTTCGGGCAGACCGGCCAAGGCTTGAATGCTGGGATCCCACGGCTCCTTTGAGACTGCATCCGCGAGTGCCTTATCCTTCATCTCGGGATGCTTCGCAAGCCATTGTTGGAGCTGGATAAGTTCGAGAGGATAGGTGGAAGCGGCAAGAGTTTGAGCCAGCATTGGGTCTGGATAGAGGGCAATAGGAGCAACGAGAGAGTCCAGTTGGTCGGGTGGAATCTTCGCCGACTGGTCTTGTGGTGCGGCCGCTTGCGTCGCACCAGCCGACGGCATGGATGCGAGAGTGTCGCCTGGTGCGATGACGACCGTGCAGACCAACACTAGAAGGGAACGGAAGGCATCTTCCAGAGATTTTCGTATCAGATTCATAGCTACCTCGGGACGGATGGCCCTTTCGCACCAACTGAGGCCGATGAACAGGCCCTCGCACCAATCAAAACTTGCCCACGCCGTGCCCTGCGTTTTTTAGACACTAGGCCGTACCGCTTCCTGGCAATACTGGCAAAAAAGACAGGTCCAGGCCTTGACGAGCGGTTTACAAACTAGCGCGCAGCCGGCGAAAGAACTCCAGACTGTCACTATTAGCAGGTTTCACCAATTTCACTCCGCGCTGTAATTCCCACGAATCTGTGTCCGCACGGGTTGGAGGTTTTGGCAGAGCAGCAGCTTTCGAACGGTTCCGAACCATACTCAATGTCATTCAATTTGTGATACCTGGTTCGGTTTTTTCTGGCTGTTGGCCGCCATCTTTGAGGCAATTGGATTCACAAAATATGGCTGCGTCGCACGAGGTTTCGCTGCACTGCTCGCCATCACAGGGACATGTATCGGCGAGGGAAAACAGCACTGATGGCGGATGTTGACTGGAATAGTGGCTGCTTTTGTTTATTTCCGGACATTGAGGGAGTTTTCCGAGAGATCGGGCAAAAATCGATAGGAGAAACTTTTCGGCGGTCCCTTTCGCAGGCCGACGGGCCACTGCCGCGATTTGAACTGCAGAATAATCAGAAATTGGGTTATGGGAACTTGAAGAACACATCCGACTGGCGGCGGGAAAAACTGTGGACGACAAAGGCTATGTGAATCGCGCTGTTGAAGCATCCATCCACATCGGGCTGGTGATTCTGCTGGCCGCCACTTGCATCTTTATCTTGCGGCCCTTTATTCCCGTGCTTGCATGGGGAATCATCGTCACGATCGCCGTTTATCCGCGCTATCAACAGTTGCAGCTCGTACTCCGCGGCCGTCGCGTCCTCGCCGCTGTTTTGATCACACTTATACTACTAGCCTTTTTGATTGGTCCTGTGGTCTTGCTTTCAGGAACATTGATTGGGGGTATCCAGAACCTCGTAGCACACTTCAAGGACGGAACCCCGATTATCCCGCCGCCCCCCGCTGGCGTGGAAACCTGGCCTCTCGTTGGCATTCCCTTGAAAAATGCGTGGAGCTTGGCTTCAACGAACATTACCACGGCGCTAATGAGTTTCGCTCCCCAAATCAAGGCAATCGTCCCAAGCCTGCTCTCGGCATCCGCGGGAATAGGCCTCACCGTTCTGCAATTTGCCCTTTCGATCATAGTTGCGGGAGCGCTTCTCGCTAACTCACGGGGTGCTGCCGGCGCCGCGCACTCCTTAGCCAACCGTATATTTGGCGACAACGGGCCGGAGTTTGAGGAAGTCGTCGGCTCCACGATCCGCAGCGTCACCATAGGAATCCTTGGCGTGGCTCTGATCCAATCGGTTCTCGCGGCTCTTGGTTTTGTTGTAGCAGGATTACCGGGGGCTGGATTGTGGGCGGTCGTGTTTCTGGTTGCCGCACTGCTACAGGTGGGAACAGTAGTCCTTATTCCCGCAGTGATTTACGTGTTCGCGACTGCTAGCGTCACGAAAGCCGTGATTTTTATGGTTTGGTGCCTCATCGTCGCCCTTGTAGACAACACCTTAAAACCACTTCTCTTAGGCCGAGGAGTGGCGGTCCCGATCGCCGTCGTATTTCTCGGTGCGATTGGAGGATTCGTAGCTATGGGTCTTGTGGGCTTGTTCGTTGGCGCGATTGTGCTGTCCGTGGGCTATAAACTCTTCCTTGCTTGGATCAATGAAGGCTCTCTGACGAATCAGGAAGCTGTAATTGTACGAAAAGGGGCTTGAAATCCTATGAGTGGGCAGGGTGCCAGCCTGCACGAACTTGCTGCGAAGTACATGCGAAATCGCCACAGGATACTGTTTTATACGGTCCTGCTAACGCTGCTTTCTGCACCAATTCTAAGCGCGCTTAAATTTAGCGGAATTCTGATCGAATCATTTCTGGCGGCGAATCTGCTCGCCGCGATAATGCCAATCAGCGGTGTGAGGAGCCGCCCATACCTGATGCTGGGCCTACTTGCGATCTGGCTGGTACGTCCGTTTACTGCTTGGCTGGAGCATCCAACCATCTCGGCAGCGACTCTAGCAGTTTGGACCGCGATTGGATTGCTTGCGGCAGCAACAGCGGTGCGGTTCGCGATGAGTGCCACTAAGGTCGACGCTGAACATTTGTACGCCGCACTCAGCGCGTATTTATTAGCTGGGATTTACTTCGGCCTGCTGTACTGGGTTCTGGAGCAGATAATCCCCGGTACATTCGCCGCGTCCACGCATTTTTCCCAGTCCAGCGCAATTTACTTCAGTTTCGTCACTTTGGCGACGCTCGGCTATGGAGACATCGCTCCGCGCGGAGAAATTGCGCGTGGGGTTGCCATCATCGAAGGCGTTGGTGGTCAACTATTCCTGGCGGTGTTGGTCGCAAGGCTGGTCAGCCTGTACTCGAAGCCCGCTGACAACTAAAGTAATCACTAAAAGATGGTTGTTGAAGAGACGTTCGACTGGATCTCATGCTCAGGGTGGGATACTAGGGAAAAGCCCTTGCCGAGGCTGACTCCTGGTAAGTTTGAATGTATAGGTCAAGGGAGGAGCGCGTGGCGTAAAAAGCTGAACTCAGCGGAGGCTGATTCAGACACACCAAGGATGCTCCCCGATGGAACCTATGTATTAGATCGGGCTGGATGTTCACAAGCGGAAGATCAGTTCCTGCGTGAAGGAGAGTGGTGGCAAGGTGTACTTCGAAGGATCGCTCTCAGCCACGCGATCGACAAACAGGCCAGAAAATCGATTTTGCAGTATTCTGTCTGGTGAAATAGCCAGCATTGGTTGCAAGCGGCGGAAATAATTCAGGAACAACCGGGAGCCAAGCGTGACAACACGGCGAGAAGTTTTGAGGTATGCGGGGCTGGGAATGGGTGCGGCGGCCGCATCCGCATTGGGACTGACGGTAACCACCGAAGCCGAGACGCAGGCAGGGCAAGCGTCATTAAAGCCCGCGCAGACAGAAATTACCGACAAAAGCGGCAAGCGACTGGCAGCCGGGGCGGAGTGCGTCTGGACGAAGGCAGCAAAAAAGGCCGGGCCGGCAGACATCACGGTGGACCCAACCAAACCGATGCAGACGATTCTGGGATTTGGCGCGGCGTTTACCGAGGCCGCTTGCTTTACCCTCTCGCGCCTCAGCGAGAGCGATCGCGCGACCCTCTTGAAGACGATGTTCGGACAGGATCAGCATGCCCTGAGCATCGGACGCATCTCGATTGGCGCGAGCGACTACAGCATCGCGGCATATAGCTACGACGACGGGGCGGCCGACCCGGAGTTAAAGCGCTTCAGCATCGACCACGACCGCGATTACGTTTTGCCCACCTTGCGCGCCGCGCTGGGCGTGAATCCGGATCTGTTTTTCTTCGGTTCGCCGTGGAGTCCTCCTGCGTGGATGAAATACAGCAACTCGATGTTGGGCGGAAACATCCGGCCGGAACACATTCCCACATACGCGCGCTACCTTCAGAAGTTCGTGGAAGCCTATGCCGCGGCGGGCGTGAACCTGCGCGCTATGACCCCGCAAAACGAAATCGATGCGGACCAGGGCGGCCGAATGCCCGCATGTCCCTGGCCGCAAGAGGACGAGGAACGCCTGGTGGTGGCGCTCGGCCCCCTGCTTGAAGCGAGCGGCACGAAAATCTGGATGCTTGACCACAATTACAGTTTGTGGGGCCGCGTGCTGGATCAACTCTCGAATCCCCGCTTCAAGAAATGGGTGAACACGGTGGCCTGGCACGGGTACCTGGGCGCGCCGGAGATGATGCGTAACGTGAAGGAGAAATTTCCGGACGTGGAAATGCACTGGACCGAAGGCGGAGACGACTACAAATTCGCCGATTATTGGACGAGCTGGTGTAAGTGGGGCGCGACATTCAGCGGGATTCTGGCAAACGGTCCGCAGAGCATCACTACATGGAATCTGGCGCTGGATGAGCGCGGACGGCCGAACATCGGGCCGTTTGATTGCGGCGGGCTGGTGCAGATTCATTCGGTGACGAAAGAAATCAAACAGGCGGGCTTGTATTGGGCCCTGGCGCAGTATGCACGGGCAATTCGGCGCGGAGCTGTGATTGTGGCTTCCCAGGACGCGAACGGCGACCAGCCGTCGGTAAGTGGGGTACTGGTTGTTCCGCCTGGAGGATTGGTCAGTGGGACGGGGATCCGATATAGCGCAGCGACTTCGCGCGTGTTTCACACCGCGGCAAAAAATCCCGACGGGTCGATGGTGCTGGTGCTGACGAATCCGGGCGACGCGAGGGAGTTGACGGTCGCGTGTAGCGGCCAGATTACTAAGGTAACCCTGACTGCCGATTCGATCACCACGCTGCGGTGGAGCTAAATTTCTTGGCCGCCGTGTTTCTCGTCCATCTAATCCAGCATCTAGAACTTATCTCATAAATGTGAAAGGTACGGAGGAAAGCATTTCCTCAGGGGCTAAAGCCCTGATTTTCCCAGCTCTTTTTTGTCGGAGCTGAAGCTCCGACCCCCAACGGCCATCTATGAGATAGCTTCTAGTGAAATCCGTGCGGGGGTCAGCATTGCGTCGCACAAGTAGATCAGGGTTATTCCATTTCGAGGCTTTCGCGCTTCTTTAACCGGTTCGCCTCGATAAGCTTTTGAAATGCCGCGAGCGCCTGCTGCGCTTCTTGTGCGCGTCCCGCCCGCCGGTACGCCTGGCTCAACTGAAAATAGGTGGCGTCGTGGTCTGGAACAAGTTTTCTGGCGGTCTCCAGATTTTCGATGGCACCTGCGGTATCGCCCTGCTGCAAGAGAGCGCGGCCGAGTTCGAAAAAGGCTGATTCGTAGGCGGGCAGGGCCTTGATCACGTCGCGGAAAAGAGGCACGGCGTCCTCGGGATGACCCTGGGCCAAGAGGGCATACCCAAGGTGATAGGTCGAGAGGGGGTCGGCGGGCCGAAGCTCAAGCTCAGCGCGAAATTCCTGTGCCGCAGGCTCGAATGCACTCTGGTGAAGGTAAACGAGACCTTCGTAATAGTGGGCCTCAGGAAGCCGGGGATCAAGTTGCAAGGCGGCTTTCAGTTCGGCGAGAGCCTGAGGGTAGTCCTTCTGCTGGGCGTGGGCCTGTCCAAGGAGCAAGTGGACGCTGGGATTGCCGGCATTCTGTTGAAGAAGCCGGCGGAACATTTCCATGGCCAAATCCGGCTGGTGAGTACGAACAAGGGCGGTGCCCCAGGCGAACAGCAAGCCCGGATCGTCGGGCGGAGCTTTCAAAAAAGGGCGAAGGACCTCCGCGGTTTTAGAGAAGTTTTCCGCGATGAAATAGCTGATTCCGAGGAGCTGACGGACAAGCTGATCATCGGGATGCGCCGCCAACTGCCGCTCCAGGGGAGGAACAGCTTCGGGATAAAGCTCGGCGCGATAGGCGGCGAGCCCCCAATTGCGGTCGAGCCCGGGAAGCGCGGGATTCCAAGCGCCGGCCTGTTTGAAGAGCTCGGCGGCGTCCACGAAATTCGAAACCTTGGCGCGCATGACGCCAAGATCGTTGTAAGAGCTGGCGAGAATTTCCGAGGCGAAGGCGCGATATTCTTTCGAGGCCTTGGATTCCGCGGTCTGTTCCGGAGCAGGCGGGCGTTGGGCCGAGAGATTTTCCTGGACGCCGCCCTGCACCATTGCTTCGGTTGATTTCTGCTGGTCGCCGGCGCTGGATTCGAGAAGACCGGCGATGTGGCCGGAAGTGTGGCTTTCGCCGTCGGAAGGGGCGGCGGGTTCGTCGAAAATGTGCTGGGCGTCATAGCGAAATTTCGCCTCGCGATAGCGCTGGGAATTGGCGAGGGCTTTTTGGGCTTCGTCGAGGCGTCCGAGGCGGCGAAAATTCTGGCCAAGCAAATAATAGGCGCGGCTCACGTCGCGGGGAATTTCCCGCGGGTCGGGGACGAGATGGATGTATTTTTCGAGGGCTTCGACGGCCTGGGGAAGACGCTTCGTTTCGCTATAGATTTCGCCAAGGTAGAGATAAGCAAAGGATTCAGAGGGACGGAGCCGGCTGGCGCGGAGAAGCGCGGCTTCGGCGGCAGGAAAATCGCGTAGCGCGACATCGGATATACCAAGAAGCAAGAGGGCGTTGTAATCGTCGGGATGAAGCTTCAGCTCGCGTTCGAATTCGAGGCGGGCCTGCGGATAGGCCTCTTCCCCGCGGAATTCGAGAAGGGAGTAGCCTAGAAGTTCGTGAGCGCGAGGATATTTCGGGTCGAGCTGAACGGCTTTGCGAAATTCGGCGACGGCAGGTTCTGGAAAATGGCAGATGGAATAAGCGCGGCCGAGAAGAACATGTAATGCGGCGGAATCTTCCATGGTGCCTTGCAACTGTTGAAACCATTCCTGGGCGTCCGTGAGGCGCTTGGCTTTCAGGTAGGCAAGACCGAGAAAGTAGGAGGTTTCGAAGTCATTGTTCAGCGCGATGGAGGCCTGGAGGGCGTGAATGGCGGCGGGAAAATCCCCACGGTAGAGTTCTATGCGTCCGAGGACGTCCTGGGCGCGAGCTTGGCGCGGATGCGCGGCGACGACGGCCTGGGCAAGTTGGCGAGCTTTCCCGAGATCGCCGGCGCGGAACCAGGCGATGGCAGCCTCGAGAGCGATTTCCGGATCGGCGGGAGCAAATTTGAGAGCCTGATCCAATTCGCGAGTGGCTTCGTCGAACCGGGATTCAGAAACAGAAATATTGGCGACCTGGCGGAGACCGAGGGCGATGGTCTGGTGGTAACGGCGTTCGGCTTCCGGGAGGTCGCCGGAAGCAAGCGCGGATTTGGCGGATTCGAAATTACGCTTCAGGAGAATGGCGGGATCGTCGGCGGCGCGAGTGGTTGCCGCCCCAAGCATGAAAAAAAAGATGAGGAGCAATGGTTTCGAACAACAACGCAGCGACGGAATGCGGGTCAAAAATAAATTGGGCCACGAAAAGGCGCGGCGAGCAATTCCCAGGCGAGAGTAGTTTCGCTGAGCGCGGGAAGGGGCGGAATGGAGATCAGCGGGCACCGTTAGTGACTCCACCCGCGGGCGGCGGGAGAGGTGTGGTGTTGCGGATGCCCGAGCCTTCGACAATCGTGTAGATGGCGTCGGCAGGGACGTTTTCCAGCGTCTCAACCTTGCCGCTCGGCCAGCGAATCTCGACGGATTCCATTTTTTTGGCGGTGCCAAGGCCAAAGTGAAGGCGGAGGTCGTTCTGCGAGAGATAGCTGGCCCCGCTGCGAACTTCGCTGAATTGTTTTAAGCCGGAGGAGCGAATGGTTACGCGGGCGCCAATGGCGGCGCGATTGCTTTTTGTGCCGATGAGCTTGAAAAGGACCCGATGATAACCGTCGGCGTTCATGTTTTTCAGTAGCGAGGGCGGCTCGTTGACGTTTAGCAGAAGGACGTCGATGTTGCCGGTGTTGAAGACGTCACCAAACGCGGCGCCGCGTCGGGAGTGCAGAGGAAGCGCAGCAAGGCCGGACTCCTTGGAAACTTCGTCGAAGGTGCCGTCGCGATTGTTGCGATGGAGCAAGAGCGGCTCGCGATAGCGGGGGCCGGTATCCAGAGTGTCAATCTGCGGATAGACGTGGCCGTTGGCGACGAGGATATCGAGCCAGGTGTCGTTGTCCATGTCGAAAAAAGCCGTGCCCCAGCCGACATAAGGATAGCTGGGCTGGCCGACACCCGAAGTCCAACTCACGTCATCGAAACCCTGCGGCCCTGTATTGCGATAGAGGGAGTTGGGCTGTTCCTCAAAGTGGGTGACGAAAAAGCTCAAGCGGCCGCTGTGGTCGTAGTCGCCCCAATCGACGCCCATGTTGCCGAGCTCCATGCCTTCGCCGCTGAGTGCCACACCGGTGAGCATGCCCATATCGGTGAACGTGCCGTTGTGATTGTTGCGGTAGAGATAGTTGGGGACGGAATCGTTGGCGACGAGGAGATCGGGCCAGCCGTCGTCGTCATAGTCTACCCACATCACACCGAGGCCGTAGTAGCCGATGTCATCGTGGACGCCGGCTTTTACTGATACTTCTTCGAAGGTGCCGTCACCGCGATTGTGATAGAGAAAGTCGCTTTCGCCTTCGAGGCCCCAGGGACCGCACTGCACGAGAATGCCTTTGAATCGACAAAACTTATTGCTGCCGAATTGAGGGAGATTGTTCATGTCCAGGTGGGAGTAGCGGGAGACGTAGAGATCGACGAAGCCGTCGCGGTCGTAGTCGCCCCAGGCGGCGCCAGTCATGAAGCCGCTGCCGCCGACTCCGGCCTTTTCGGTGACGTCCTCGAACTTGCAGTTGCCAAGGCCGTGATAGAGCGCGCTGCCGCCGAAGCCGGTGACGAAGAGATCAAGCTTGCCATCGTTGTCGTAATCGGCGACGGCAACACCCATGCCCCAGCCTCGGCGGGTGAGACCAGCCGCCTGGGTGATGTCCTTGAAGGTGCCGTCGGGCTCCTGATGATAAAGAGTGACCAGGGGGTCGCCGCCGGCGCGGTAGCGCTCGACAGTGGAACCATTGACCAGGACGACGTCCAGGCGGCCATCGTCGTCGCAATCGAAGAGGCCGGCACCGCCACTGGTGGAGTCGATCACGTAGCGGGCTTCGGGAGCGGCGGTGTGAGAAGCGGTGAGACCGACGTCCTTGGCGATGTCTTTGAATGTGGGAACGGGCGGCAGGCCGCTGCGCTCTTTCTTCTCTTGCGGGGAGCGTTTCGCGGGAGGAGCGACAGGTACCGGCACCCGTTGCGGCCCCTGTGTTTGTGCAAATAGCAGGGGGACGAAGCACGGGGAGAGAAACAGCAAAGCGATTAACAAAGCAGCCGAGCGCGGCCGGTTCACTGTCATAGGCCCCATTATACTGGAAAGGATTCGCGCATTCGTTCGGGATAAAACGACGCACGGATGAAGTTAGAAAAGAAGATCCCGCCAAGCCCCTCGACAGGCCTGGCGGGATGGTGGAGAAACAGGTTGTGCCTGCACGATTAGAAGGTGAATCTTAACGAGTACTGAATCTGCCGGTCTCGCTGGTTGTCTGCGTTCACCTGGCCTACAACCGTGTTGGGGGTTGAGTTGGTGATGGAAACAGCATTTGCAAGGGACGTTGTCGGAGTTCCGTTGGCGGTCAGGTACGCCGGGCTAGCGACGGTGTTCACCGCGCTGAAGCCAATATTCACATAGCCGTTGGTGTTCCCGTTGTTGGGATTGTTATATTGCGGGTGGTTGAACAGGTTGAAGAAATCCATGCGAAATTGCATTTTTATCCGCTCGGTGATCTGGAAATTCTTCGCCACGGCGAAGTCCGCCCTGGTTGATCCCGGCCCAAAGCAATCGCCGGCCGGAGCGGTTCCGATGGTTCCCAACTGGAATCCGTCCAGGGTGTAGCGGTTGGGATTTACCCACTGAAAATTCTTGAAGTTGGAGTTGCGGCAAGACTGTCCGCGTACGATGTTCGGCCGGTACGCGCTATTTCCCAAGCCGATGCCGGAAAGGTCATTTACTCCCGACCCCGCCGCACTGAAGCTGTTGATGACCGGCGTATAGGGAGTTCCACTCGTAATGTTGACAATCGTGCTGAGTTGCCAATCTCCCAAACCGTATCGGGCTATCTTATTCATGTCGTGCAAGGCAGGGGTAGAGTAGATCAGGTTGGCTCCGAAAATATGCGGCCGGTCAATGGTCGCCAGTCCACGCATAGCGCCCAGATTGAAGGGGTCCAAGAGGAGGTTGCCGTTTCCATTGTTGGACCTAAGCGCCACATCTGAGATGGTTTTGGAGTAAGTGTAAACCGCGCCGATAGTCAAATCGTGCCGGAGGCGTGAGTCGAACGCTGCCTGCAGCGAATCGTATGAGGCGCTGCCATGATAGGAATAAACCGCGATACTCCCGGATTGGAGAGGAAGAAATGGCTTCAGCGAAGTCAAACTTGCATTTGACTGTGCAAAGGCGAGCCGATCCGCCGGGTTGATGGCGTTCGCGTCGTACTTGCTTTGGGCGTTTTTCGTGCGGCTGGCGACGTAGCCCACTTCCAGCCGGGTATCCTTCATAAATTCATGCTGAACGCTGACATTCCACTGCAAGGTATAAGGTTGCCGGGCGGTCAGTTCCGTACCGACTGAGGCATTCCCCAACCCGGTGCCAAAACAGTTTGGTGTGCAGGCGGGGAGCTGAGCGGTGCTGTCGAGAAACCGACCATTACCGTTGTTTGATTTAAAGTTGCCGACAAACGGAGGATTCGCTCCGCCGAGGCCGTCCGTCAAAGAAATATCGTCGCGGTTATAGAATTGTCCGAACCCTGCCCGGAGCGACCACTTCCCCGATCCGGTAGGATCCCATGCGACGCCAAGCCGAGGCGCAAACCCACGGTTATAGTTATTCCGTAGAGCGCGGTTCGGTCCCGGCATTCCGCCACCTGCGACGAAAATTTCGTTGCCAGAAGCGTCTTTCTTGCCCGTGTCAAACTGCGCCGGGCAAGGATTGGCCAACAGTCCCGCGGAGTAGAACAAGCCGTTGCAAGGGGCGTTGCCGAGGGACGGATTGAATGCCGCCTGATTGAATACCGTGTACTTATCATTCGCCGCATAGGGATTGGGCAGATAGGAATAGCGCATGCCCATGTTGAACGTTATACGGTTTGTGAATTTGAAGTCATCGTGGACATACCACTCCAGATTTTCCCAGCGTCCCAGGTTAGAGAAGAAATTGCCCTGCTCACCCCAACCGAAGGCCGAGCCCGCCAGGAACAAATCCGACGTGCCATACCCTGTCTGATTGGCGGTAAGGTTTTGACAAAAAACGGGCTCACTGGTGTCGCCGGCCCCATGACTTTTGCATCCTCCGAAACCAACAGACCCCTGTAGGAATCCGTTTTCCGTATCAAACAGGTCCTGGTTTTTCTCGTTGCGGCTGTAGAGGACGCCCGCCCTCAGAGTGTGACGGCCGATGGCCTTCGAAAAGTCGTCCTGAAAGGTGTAGAGATTTTCAGCGTTGGCCCACGGCCCAAAATTCCAAACGGTGGGAAGATTTCCAGCGTTGATCCACGTAGCCGGTCCGTTGGCGGGAGTGAATCCCTTGTTCGCCGCGGGCATGAATTGTGGAAAGAGGCTGGAGAGCGCCGTGGCCGCGCCTTGATTCGTCGGCGTGATATTGATGCGGTTGTCCGAGAAGGAGAATTGGAAATCGTTTACCGCGGTCGAGCCGATGGTCTTGCTCAGGCGTGCCACGGCGATGCGGCTGGGCTGGCTCCACGTTTCGGAAAGCAGGGACGTGCCGGAATCAGCGCCCCAACCGGAACTTCCGGTGGCGGGTGGGCCAAATGTGTTGTTGTCCTGAATGTAATGCATCATCAGCTTCAGGCTCTTTGTGAGATTGACATCTCCACGGATGCTTTCTTCGCGGAAGTTGTTGGCCTGATTGAAGGACTTCGAAAAGTTGTTTCCGCAGCCGTAGTCGGGCGCCCCCCGTGGAAGGGTTGGCAGAAGATACGTATTCAGAACACCGACTCCAGCAGCACTCATACGGGACGCAGGGATGACGTCTATGAAACCCGCCCCTGTGGCGGCAGTATTATTCGGACTGGCCGTAAAGGCCCCGCCCGCACCATTTCCCGGGTCCGCGAGTCCGGCCTTGGGCAGGCAGCCGACAGTGTTTGCCGAATTAAAGGCGGTGTCGTTGGCTTGATCGGAAAAGTCGCCGGTCCTCTCCAGGGGCGTCGGCACCCGCCCGGTGTTTACTCTTCCGGTGATCTGGCGATTCCATTCCTGGGACCAGAAGAAAAAGATTTTGTCTTTCTTGATCGGCCCGCCCACGGTGTACCCGAAGTCGTTGCGGCGAAGCTTTGGCGTATGGGAGCCCGGACTGTTGGCCTTAAGATTGGTATTGTTGGCGTTCAGGACGTCATTGCGTCCGAAATAATAGGCGCTGCCGTGAAATTGGTTGGTGCCGCTCTTCGTGACCAGGGTGACCTGGCCTCCGGAATTTCCGCCGTATTCCGCTCCATAGCTGTTCCGTTGGACCTTGAACTCCTCAATGGAGTCAATGGAAGGGTAAACAAGCAGCGTGCGGCCCGAACCGACATCAACGTTATTCGCGCCATCCACAAGGAAGGTGTTGGCATTCGATGCGCCACCGCTGATGGAGAGGTCCGCCCCGCCGGTAAGGCCTTTTTGATTGTAGGCGAACCCATTGTCAATGGCCACGCCGGGCACCATCAGCAGCAACTGCGCGTAACTGCGGCCATTGAGGGGCAATTCGGTAATCTGTTTGCCATAAATCGTGCCGCTCAAATCAGCATTGGTCAGTTCCACTTGCGAGGTGCTGGCAACCACTTCGATCGTCTCGCTCTTTGCGCCGACGTCCAACCGGGCGTCAATCGTCAAGCTATCAGCGACGTGGAGGACGATATCTTTGGCCTCGAACCCCTTAAAGCCTTCCTTGGTCACCCTAAGGGTGTACCGGCCGAGTGGAAGGCTCGGAAACACGTAAATGCCCTCTGTGCCAGTTTTCTGAGTCTGCTGAGAGCCGGTGTCCGCATTGGTCAAGGTGACATCGGCACCTGCGAGGGCTCCGCCCTGGGTGTCGATTACGGTGCCGCGAAGAGTAGCACTCGTATTCTGAGCGTGGACGGCAAAAGCGGAACATAGAAGGAGGGCTAGCACGAAGAGAAATGATGTGACCGGCCGCAAGCAGCCGATTGACCTAATTGCATTGAAAAACTGAGTCTTCATTGGTCTACCCCTCGAGGAAGTGTCTTCACGAAGACAACCCGAATGAATCCCTGCGCATAGCTTGAGCTAGCGGAGGACCCATCTCCGTGGTCGCGACACAAAAATTTAATTCGAACCCAACCCCAGAGCACTACGGGAAGTAGTGCTTTTTTACTAGGGGGGTATTTACAACCATTGGGGGAAACTTGTCAAGAAGAAATAATGATATTCTACAGAAAGAATAATGATATTCTACCCCGCGTCGCTGAGGAGGATGGGGACCCCCTCGCGAGTTGGTGCTGCGTTTCGGGCCTGTTTTGGCGGGTAACCGCAGATTTTACCCTGGTCGCATGCGTAACCAAGGCATCGCGGTGCGCGTCGATATCATGCCAAACGGGACCGAGGTGCAACCCTCACTAGAACTGCTAGTTACCCCCCTAGGCCACTTCTTGGAAGATTCGCTGAGGACCTCAGGATGACTCCGCTGCCGCCCAAACGAAAAGCAGGCTCGCGCACTTCCGATAAAGTCACCCTCAAGACCATCGCGGAACATTTGGGACTGACGCCGGGGACAGTCTCCGCGGCGCTGAACAATTCTCCAGCGGCGCGTTCCATCCCGCAACACACCAAAAACCGCATTATCGCCGCGGCGCACGATCTGAACTACCGGCCGAATTTTTTCGCGCGCAGCTTGAGGCTGAAGCGGACGTACACGATCGGGGTGATTGCCGAAGAGATCGGCGACGCTTATGGCGCGTTGGTGATCAGCGGCATCGAAGAATACCTGCGAAAAAACAATTACTTCTTTCTGACCGTGCTTCACCGGCATGATCCGAAATTGCTGCAGACATATGCACAGATGCTGCAGACACGTGGAGTGGAAGGGTTTATCACGACGGACGCATCCCTGAAAGAAACGCTGACGCTTCCAACCGTGGCGGTTGCGGGGCATGCGCGCGTCGAAGGAGTGACCAATGTCGTCCTGGATCACAAGCGAGCGGCGAGATTGGCACTGAAGCACCTGAAAGACCTGGGGCACGAGGACATCGCATTCATCAAAGGTCAGACAGTCAGTTCGGACTCCACGGTGCGCTGGAACGCGATTTGCGAGGCAGCGCAGGAGATGCGCATCCAGATGAGGCCAGAATTGACGATCCAATTGGAGGGGACGGATTCGACGCCGGCCATCGGGTATCCCTTCGCGAAAGCACTGCTGGAGAGAAAGCATCCTTTCACGGCGCTGTTTGCCTACAACGATATTTCCGCGATCGGTTCGATCTGGGCGATCAAGGAAGCGGGACTGCGCGTGCCGGAAGACATCTCGGTGGTGGGGTTTGACGACATTCCCGGGGCGGCCTATGCCAATCCGGGGCTGACCACGGTGCGGCAACCACTGATAAGGATGGGCCAGATTGCCGCGCAAACGATTGTGGATCAGATTGAAGGCCGCGCCGAATACCTTCCGGAAATAGCGATCGAACCAGAATTCGTGGTGCGCGCTTCCACAGGTCCGGTGCCATCGCGAAAGGCTGGGGAAGAATCACTGGAAACAAGCCGGAAAGCCAAAGAAAGAGCCGGTTAAAACGCCCTTGAAAACCGCCGAAACTGATCATGCAGACAAGCAGGGGCCCAAAGGCGCGAGATGAAAAAACATAAAGATGTGGTTGGGTTCGGAAAGAGTTCCTGGCCAGCAAAACAATTTTTGTGGGCGGCGCTGCTGCCGCTCACCCTGGCAGTCGGCCCTTCTCGCTCCCTGGCCCAGTCCGCCAACGCGGGAAGCCCTGCCGCGACAGAGATCGACAGTCAGGTCCCAATTGTTCATGTCAACCAATGGCCGGAAAGTAAGTCACCGATCGGCCTCGACGCGAAAATCGAGAAGCGCATCGACGGCCTGCTCAAACAAATGACGGTCGAGGAAAAGGTCGGTCAGGTCGTCCAGCCCGAATGGAAGTCGATCAGCCCCGCAGAGGCGGCCCAATATCATATCGGCACGATTGAAAATGGCGGCGGTGCTGTGCCCGGCGGGAATAAACATTCGAGCGTGCGGGACTGGGTCAACTTAATCGAGCCTTACTACGACGCTTCGGTTGATCCCGCAAGAAATCGCGTCATCATTCCGGTGATCTGGGCGTCCGACGCCGTCCACGGCCATAACAATGTTTATGGGGCTACGCTTTTTCCACACAACATCGGCTTGGGAGCGGCGCATGACCCGGATCTGCTCCGCCGCATCGGCGAAGTAACTGCAGCCGAGATGCGCTCAACCGGAATGGATTGGTCGTTCTCTCCAACGATCGCAGTCGCGCGCGATGACCGTTGGGGCCGCACTTATGAGAGCTATTCGGAAGATCCGAAGATTGTGGCCCGATATGCCGCCGCCATCGTGGCGGGATTGGAAGGTTCGGGTTCGACTTTTTTGGATAAGGACCATGTCATTTCGACCGCCAAGCACTTTCTCGGCGACGGCTCGACCGACGGCGGCCGAGACCAGGGCGATTCCCTCGTCTCCGAAGCTGATCTGGTCCGATTGCATGCGGCCGGCTATACCCAGGCCATCGAGGCAGGAACACAGTCAATCATGGCATCTTACAATTCGTGGCACGGCGTGAAGATGCATGCGAATAAAGCGCTCTTGACCGACGTGCTGAAGGGCCGGATGGGGTTCGACGGCTTCGTCATAGGTGATTGGAACGCGCACGGGCAAATTCCCGGCTGCACAAAATCCGATTGCGCTCAGGCGTTCAATGCGGGGATTGATATCTTCAACGCACCGCAAGACTGGAAGGCGCTCTGCGCCAATCTGGTGCGCGAAGTGAAAGCCGGCACGATTCCGATGGCACGCCTCGATGACGCCGTGCGGCGGATCCTTCGCGTCAAGATGCGCATGGGCGTGTTCGACGAACCCGCGCCGAACAAACGTCCGAACACCTTCCTGCCCATAGGCACGCCTAGTCATCGAGCCGTCGCTCGCCAAGCGGTACGCGAATCGTTGGTACTTCTCAAGAATGACGGTGTCCTGCCGATCAAACCAAACGCCACGGCGCTGATCACGGGCGACGGCGCCGAGAATATCGCCATGCAGGCGGGCGGCTGGACGCTTTCGTGGCAGGGCGCCGATAACGGCCCGAACGACTTTCCTGGCGCCACCTCGATCTATCAGGGACTGAAGGCCGAACTCGATGCAACCGGCGGACAGGCGCTGTTCAGTCCCGATGGCACCTTGGCGCAAAAAGCTGACGTTGCCATCGTCGTTTTCGGCGAAACACCTTATGCCGAATTCGAGGGTGACCAGAGCGACGTGGCGCTACATCACGACAATCTAGAATCTCTGGAAATGATAAAGAAGCTAAGAGGGCAGGGCATTCCGGTGGTCGCCGTCATGTTGTCGGGCCGGCCGCTCTATATCAATCCGCAGATTAATGCCGCCGATGCTTTTGTTGAAGCGTGGCTACCGGGTTCGGAAGGCGAAGGTGTAGCCGACGTGCTGACCGGCAAGTACGACTTTACCGGCAAGCTCAGTTTCTCTTGGCCCAAACGCCCCGATCAGACACCGTTGAATGTCGGGGATGCGGCGTATGATCCGCAGTTCGCTTATGGTTTCGGGCTGAGTTACGCCACGCCAGCGCAGACGCCCGCCTTGCCCGAAGTGGTTGGCACGACCAAATACGGGGAGAGGAACGTCTACTACGCCAAGGGTACGACGTGGAACGGTTACAAGCTCTCCGTTGGTGACAGCAACGCGACGCCGGTGGACTATGCCGGCACACGCATCACGCTCCCGGGATCGGCGGGCCTGGTGCTGGAATCGCAAGCCGACGGAGCGTTGCACGCGATGTGGAAAGGCAACTCGAAAGCATGGCTGCAGCTGAGCGGGGACAAACCGAGCGACGTCAGCCGTGAGGCCAATGGTGCGATGATGCTCAGCCTCACCGTACGAGTCAATACGGCTCCGGCCACCGAGGTGCGACTGGGCGTCGGTGCTGCTTCGGTGCCCGTGACGGCTGAACTGAAGGCGCTTCCCGTCGGCAGCTATGCGACTCTGGCCGTGCCGCTGTCATGCTTTTCAGCGCAGGACTTAAAGAAGACCCCGACCATCGCCCATTTGGAAACTTCCGGTAGCCTGGACCTGTCGGTTTCCGAAATCCGCCTAACGGAAACCAGAACAGGCGCGGCTTGCCCAACGGAGTGAAGGATTTTGGTGAAGTGGAAGAGGTCGCACGAATTGAACTGGCCGAACGCTCTCATCGGGATCGCCGCAAGAGCTGATAGGCAGCGGCCAGACATTCATATCGAGGGGGCAGACATTCGGTTCAATTCGGTCCCCCTGCGCCATCGAAGCTTGCAATTCCCCGTCACCCAACCCAAAGAGCTTCTCCCGCTTTCAGATTTAGAGGAAGCCATCTCATATTCCGAAACGGTCTCCAGTCCAGGCCTGTGTTTCGCGCAACTCGTTTCACGAAACGAGTTGCGGGCGAACGGTTTTGGCTGAAGACCTGCGTCAGGGCGTCTTGAGAAAGATGTTGCCGATATTATGCTCGCGGAGCATGGCGTTGAATGCCGCCAAGTCTTTCCCTACCCACTGTTGAAACTCCGCCGTGGCTTTGTCGCCCCGCTGCTTCAACTCTTGCTGCACGGCAGTTTGTTGGGTGGTTGGGGGAAAATCCGCATTGCTATCGAGCTGGCTGAATAGATATTCGACTTTCTGGAGCAGCATCGGAGCCCAGCGGCAATCGTCCTGGCCGCGGCCGGTGAGCTTGAGCTGGAGGAGGTTTCCCTCGATAGTTGCGAGTTGCTCGCCGAGGTCGTCGGCGGCTTTCCGCATGAGTTTTGCAGCGTCGTCGGTGCCCAGTTCCTTGCCGAGTGCGGCGAGTTGCACACGCAAGGACTCAATCTGGTTCACCGTGGCGGATAACGCGTTCATCTCTTCGTACAAAGCGGTCTGTACGCGAGATTGCGCCTGAATGTCGTTCTCTGAGCCGGCAGTGTGAGGATCCTTGAGGACGGTCAGCTTTTGCGTGAGTTTAGCATCTCCTACAGTGAGTGTGACCGAGTAGGTTCCGGGAGGCACGAGGACCGCGAGTCGCGCCATGGCGGGAGGCTTGCGCCAGCCTTCCTTCCCAAATGGAACGTCGGGCGCGTAGAGTGGGGTGGTCTTCAGCTGGATTTGCGTGGTGCGCTCTGAACGCAGGTCCCACCAGACGCGATTGATGCCCGCCTTGACTTCGCAAGGGGCGGGATCGGCATCGGGATGCTCCTCTTCCTCGCTGGTTTTTTTAGCCTCGGAGGCGCCAGGTTTGGGCGCGCGGCATTCGATCTCCCGCACTTTTTTGCCGCCCGCGTCCGTGATGGTGAGCTTGGCAACTTCTTTCTCTGCCAGGTTGGTCTTGAGATAGAAATTGATGGCTGCTCCATAGGGCGGATTTTTCCCCGTCGATGGGTCATATTCGACGGCGGCCGGCTGAGCCACATCTTTGAAACGGTAGGCGTCGCGCGGGGCAAACAGATGAGCCTTGGCGGCGCCGAGCTCCGGCGTGAACTGCTGGAACGGGGTGATGTCGTCCAATATCCAGAAGCCGCGACCGTAGGTGGCTACGGCGAGGTCGTGGAATCTCTCCTGAACGGTTAGCCAGTAGACTGGAGCGTGAGGAAGCCCGGATTGAAGCGGTTGCCAGTTCTTGCCGTCGTCAAAGGAAATGTAGAGTCCGCCCTCGGTGCCCAGATAGAGAAGCCCCTTGCGGACGGGATCTTCGCGGACGCAGTGGGCGTAGCTGAGCATGTTGTGCGGAAGGCCACCCGTGATCAAGGTCCAGGTTTTTCCATAGTCGGCGGTTTTGTAGACATAGGGGTCGCGAAAGTTGACCTGGTGGCCGTCAACTGTGAGGTAAGCAGTGCCCGCGTCGTAGCGCGAGGCTTCGATGTTGTCGACGGTGCCCCACTCGGGGAAGTTAGGAAGATTTTTTGTGACGTTGGTCCAGGTTTTTCCAGCGTCACGGGTCACTTGCACCTGGCCGTCGTTGGTGCCAGCCCAGAGCAGGCCTGCCTCTTTCGGCGACTCGGTCAGGGCAAAAATCACACCGGCATATTCCACGCCGATATTGTCGGGAGTGAGACCACCGGAAATCTGCTGGCGGGTTTTGTCATTGCGGGTAAGGTCGGGACTGATGATTTGCCAACTGTTACCGCCATCGGTGGTGACATGCACAAACTGGCTGCCCACGTAGACCCGGTTGTGGTCCTGGGGAGAAATGGCGATCGGAAATTCCCAATTGAAGCGGTACTTCACTTCCGCCGCTGGCGCGCCAGCCACATAATCGGGCCAAACCTCGACTTCACGGTTCTGGTGGGTGCGTTCATCGAAGCGGGTTACGGTGCCGCCGATGCTGCCCGAGCCGGTGCCTGTGGACCAGATGATGTTGTTATCCACTGGATCCGGCATGGCGAATCCGCTTTCTCCTCCGGCCACCGGGTGCCAAGCGCCGCGCGGGATGTTGTTGCCGAGGAAGCCGCCGAATTGAAGGCTGTTACTGGGGCCGCGCCAGGACGGGCCGTCCTGCCGATTGCCATAAACAAAGTAGGGGATCTGGTCGTCGACGGTGACGTGATAGATCTGCGCGATGGCCAGATTGACGTGATTCCAGGAATTCCCGCGATCTACGGAAATATTGACGCCGCCGTCGTTGACGACCGCCATGCGATCACCGTTGGTAGGATCGATCCACATTTCGTGATTGTCGCCGCCGGGATCAGCAGGCATCTTGGTGAGCGTGTGGCCGCCATCGAGGGTGCGCGAAAATGAGGCCGAGAAAAAGAACACTTCGTTCTCGTTGTCCGGGGCAATCTCCGTGCGGGTGTAGTAATGCGTGCGGCCGCGGAGTTGCCGGTCGGAATTGACCATCTCCCAGTTTTCGCCGCCGTCGTCGGAGCGCCACAGTTGGCCGAGTTGGCCGGGGCTGTTCGGCTGCGGGACGCCGTCGCCCGTTTCGATTTCCGCGTAGACGCGGTTGGAATCCTTTTTGGCAACGCGGACGGCAATCCTGCCGACCGGAGAGTGCGGCAGGCCATGGCCTTCGAGGCGCTTCCAGGTGACGCCACCGTCCGTTGATTTAAAGAGGCCACTTCCCTGCCCGCCGCTGGTGCGTCCCCAGGTGTGAATCTCGATCTGCCACATCCCGGCAAAAAGAATTTTGGAATTGTTGGGATCCATGCCCAGGTCCGAGCAGCCGGTGTTTTCGTCCACGAACAATACTTTGTTCCAGGTCTTTCCGCCGTCGGTGGTGCGGAAGACGCCGCGCTCCTGCTGGGGCCCGTAGGCGTGGCCAAGCGAACATGCCAGCACGATATCTGGATTGGCCGGGTCGATTTCCACGCGGCCGATTCGGCCGGTCTTTTCCAGTCCCATCAACGACCAGGTCTTGCCGGCGTCCGTGGATTTGTAAATTCCCTGCCCCACGGAGATGTGGCTGCGGATGAAGGATTCACCGGTCCCCGCCCAAACGATATTTGGATCGCTGGGCGCGACTGCCAGCGAGCCGATGGAGGCGACTGGCTCCGAGTCGAAGATGGGGTTCCAGTGGATGCCGCCATCGGTGCTTTTGAAAATGCCGCCCGAAGCCGCGCCTACATACCAGATGTTCGGTTTTCCGGGGATTCCCGCGACGGAGGTTGCGCGGTTGCCTTCCGGGCCGATGTAGCGGTATTTGAGCTGCGCGTAGGCGTCCGGACTGATTGGCGTTTGTTGCGCATGCACCAAACAAGGAGCAACCAAGAGCACAGCAACTGCGATCGCTACGGCATATTTTGCGACAAGGTATTCCGCACGCTTCAACATGATGAGCCCTCCAAACGGAATGAAATTGGGATGCGCGGATGATACAGGGGGAGCAACGGCAGGTCAATGGCGGCGGGAGCATGGGGAATCATCGGCAGCCGATTAAAGAACTGAATGCGCGGAATAGGAGCCTTGAACCGATGCCGAAAACGCGGTCCGTGATAGGCTCGATGCTATGCGGATCTTTTTTGTATTTCTGTGCTGCTGTTTGGCGGCTGGTGGCGGCGCGGCCGGCGAGCCCAAGCCGGACGATGCCTCGAGTCCGAGCGTTTTTCTGATTACGATCGATACGCTGCGCGCCGACCACGTTCACTGCTATGGATACGACAAGATTGAAACTCCCGCAATGGATTTGCTGGCAGAGCAAGGGATCCGGTTCACGCAAGCGTTCACACCAAGCCCGATCACAAATAGCTCGCACACAAGCATAATGACCGGGCTTTTGCCGAGTTCGCACGGAGTGAGCGACTTTGGCGTCCCTTTGGCGGCGAACTATCCTACGCTGGCAGAGTTGCTTAAGAAGAGCGGCTACAACACGGCGGCGTTTATCGGCGCCGTAATTTTGGATAGCAAGAATCTGGCACCGGGGCTCGATCGGGGGTTCGCGTTCTACGACAACTTCCCGGAGCGCACGACGACCAAGTCCCGCTGGGGACGCCTGGAGCGCCGCGGGATGGATGTGGAGCAACGCGCAGAATCGTGGCTGAACATGCACCCAGCCGGCGCACACTTCGTTTGGTTGCACCTCTACGATCCGCACGACCCGTACGAACCGCCTGCGCCGTATTCCCAAGTTTACAAGGACCGGCTGTACGACGGAGAAATTGCGTACGCGGATTCCGCGCTGGGTCGCTTCCTTACTTACCTCAAGACACAAGGATGGTACGAGGGTGCAACAATTGTAGTGGTGGGAGACCACGG
>DATLVJ010000461.1:0-10365 GCA_035577585.1 Candidatus Limnocylindrales bacterium | reverse complement strand
TTATGACCGGGGCTATGCTCCTGCTCCTAGTTCCCGGCCCGGCCGTCCTTTACATCACCAGCCGAAGCATCGGGCTCGGCCGTGCCGCCGGCCTCGTCTCCGCCATGGGCATCGCCGTTGGCACGCTGGTCCACGTTGCCGCAGCCACGCTCGGCCTTTCGGCGCTCCTCGTCTCCTCGGCTTCGGCTTTTACGATCGTGAAATACGCCGGCGCCGCCTACCTGATTTATCTGGGAATTCGTACTTTACGTAACGGCGACGCGGCGGTGGTCGATCCTTCGCGTGAGCGGGTAAGCCTGCACCGCGTTTTCGGCCAGGGAGTCCTGGTCAACCTGCTCAATCCCAAGACCGCGCTTTTCTTCCTGGCGTTCCTTCCGCAGTTCGTCGAACCGGCCCGCGGCCATGCCACATTGCAGATTTTTGAATTGGGTGTGCTCTTCGCTCTGATGGGCTGGATCAGCGACTCAGTCTGGGCCCTGGTCTCTGGAACTTTCGCCGAGCACATCCGCGGCAGCGTTCGCCTGCGCAGCACCCAACGCAAAGTTTCCGGCGGGGCTCTTATCGCACTTGGAGTCGCCTCCGCCTTCTCAGGCGCAAAAGCCAAATAGCCCGGCGAAGCCGAGCCCTAACCCGCCGCGTTAAGCGCCCGCGCTCTGCGCCTTCACCGCCGCGTCAATCTGTTCGAACATCGCCATGCGGTCCCAGTTGTCCCAGGTTTCCTGCACTTTGCCGCCGGCAATCCGGGCGATTCCAATCCCGCGCAGCTTGATCTCGGCCCCGGTCGCGTCGATTCCCAAGCCCGGCCCGGTATGCCGCATCGTTGCTGTCCAGCGCACCACGATTTTATCGTCGGCGCCAAAGCAGTCGTGCAGTGCGAACTGCATGTCAGGAAACGCGCTCAGCAGCTTTGTGTGAAGAGCCAGAAATTCCGCGGGCCCGTGAACGTCTCCGCCGGATTCGCTGATTCCGTGCATCACGCAGTCAGCCGCAAGGAGCTCCGGAACGGACCCGCTCTTCTTTTGATTCCATACTTCCTCGAACCATCGCCTCCCCAAAGCCACGTTGTCATCTGACATCTTTTCCTCCGCGGGCCAGCCGGGTCCCCACTGCGTCACTCTACCAAACAGATACGTAGAGGACGAGCACAATCGATCTGCAAACGTCGCGAAGGCAGCCAAGCGGAAGCTAACGGGAATAGTTCTTCAGGTAATCGGGGATCGGTTCGTCTTTTTTCCGTTGCGCGTCAGGCAATGGTTCCTTCACAACGGTTTGGAGCGGCAGTACGCCGGCCCACACCGGCAAGGCGTAATCCTCTTCATCATCCACCGGGCCGCCGGTGCGCACTTTCGCGCTGACTTCTTCGAGCGGCAACGCCAGCACGGTTGTGGCTTTCAATTCCTGCTCGGTCGGCTGCCGCACATCATCCCACCGGCCTTTCATCACGTGCTCCGTGAAAACGCGCAGCGCTTCCATTTTTTCGGCAGGATCGGACACCAGCCGCGCGGCGCCCAGAATCACCACCGAGCGATAATTCACCGAATGATGAAACGCCGATCGCGCCAGCACCAGTCCGTCCACGTGTGTCACCGTCACACTCACCGCAACGCCTTCGCTTAGCGTGCGCAGCATCCGGCTGGCCGCGCTGCCGTGCAGATAAAGCGTGTCGCCCAGGCGGCCATAGTTCGTGGGGATCACGTAGGGCTGCCCGTCCACGCTGAATCCGACGTGGCAGACGAAGCCTTCGTCGAGAATCGCGAACACGGTGTCCCGCTCATACTTGCCGCGTTTCGGCAGCCGTTTGACCTGGGTGCGTTCGGTGGGTGTGAAGTCGCTCATGCCCTTCAGTTTAGTGCGTTGCGGCACCTGCGCCAGAGCCAAGTTGGCCTCCCGCGGCCTGGCCCCGCTTTTGCGAGGAAAGCCAGGTCAGCAGGTCGGGCTCGACGAAGGCCTTCTTCCAGACTTCGTGGCCAGTCTTCGGGTATTCCGTGTAGCGCAGATTCGCGTGCGCCTTCCCGAGTTGCTTCATCATTTCGCGAACCAGGAGGACCGGCACAGTTCCGTCGTCTTCGCCCTGAAAGACCCAGAGCGGCGTCCGCGAAAGCGCGGGGATATTGGTGAAATTGTCGTAAGCGGACATAATCACCGCAGCGGCCCACTTGCCCGGATACGCCTGCAGCGCCGACCACACGCCCAGGCCGCCCATGGACTGCCCGGCGAGGTAAATGCGGTCGGGATCGATCGAGAATTCTTTTTCCACGTCCCCGAGGGCACTCATTGTCAATTCAAGCCATTTCGTCGGCTGGTTCAGGTCCGGGTCAGACCAGTTGTCGCCGGAAGGGCACTGCGGCAGCAGCACGAACATGGGAAATTTCAGCTGTACATCTTTCCCGGCCCAGAAATGCGTGCCTAGTTGGTTGCCGCCCGTCAGTTGCTTGACGTTGTCGCTGCCCCGGCCGTCTCCCCCATGCAGCCAAAGCAACAGTGGATATTTCCGGTTCGCGTCATAGCCAAGCGGCACATACAGGCGATACGGCAGGCGCTCGCCAGTTTTGTTCGCGTACACCTTCTTCCGAAATTCGATGTCGTCGTTCGTCAACTGCCCGCCAGATGCGAACGGCGCCAGCATGACCACCAGCATCGCCAGGATTGGCGGCGCGCTCCAAAACACGCACCTATTCATTCGAGAGATCCCCTGTAGCGGCCGCCTTCTGAGGCGGGCGCCGTTGCAATCCCAACCCAAACTGTTTCTGCCAACAGCGCTAAGGTTTCGCCGCCCCGCGCACCACACGGAACCCAATGTACTCCGCTGCCGCCGCGCAACTTGAACGCGGGTCTGCCAGACAATCCGCGCTTCCGCCTTCCGCTTTGCCCTTTCCATCGGACAGCGCAACCCACTCGGCCACATTGCCGCCGAGATCAAACACCAGTTCCTGCTCTTCCTGTCCTTGCCCGGCGAAACTACCCACGGCCTTCAGCAGCGGCGCATTTCCGCCAAGTTCTTTCACCTTCTGCCGAAGCCGGCTCGTGTCGTCGGGATTCGGAGCGTAACCCGCCCAATAATCCAGCGTGTTCTCGCCGTCCCTTTTGTCGTACCACCCCGCGGCTTCTTTTTCCGCCGGCAAACGCCAGGTTTGACCGGTCAATTTCGAAAGCCATTCCGCGTATGCTTTGGCTTGATCGAAAGTCACCCCGTTCGCGGGATGGTTTTCCGTCCCGCCCTCCACTTTGTAGTTTTTGTCGAACGCCCCGAACTGCGCGCGGGTTACTTCGTAACGGCCGATTTCCAGGCCGCCGCGCTTCACCACCTCCGGTATCAGCACCGGTTTGCCCTTGCCGGCAAAACTGGTTCCATAGGCGCCACCGCTGCGTGCAATATTTTTCGTTTTCAGCGCAATATCCAGCGGCGAACCCGCCTTCAGCGCTTCATTTTCCCCGGGCGTCGTCTTGAAGAAATATTTGTCGAACCACGCCATCTCCTCCTCGACTTTTCGCATCTGGTGAGTGAGCTTTCGAGGCCCGTGCGGCTCGCCCGGAAAAATGACGAACTTCACCGGCACTTTTCCGTAGTATTGCAGCGCGCGAAAATACGACCAGCTTTGCGCGGGAGGCACGTTGGTATCCGCGGAGCCGTGAAATATCAGTACCGGCGCCTTTATCCTGTCCATCTTGAAGAACGGAGATTTGCGAACATAGAGGTCCGGATCCTCCATCGGCGATTTCCCGAAATAGTAGGAGTCGAACGAATCCCCGAACATCACGTTGCCCCAGTCGCTGATCCATTCCACGTCGCCCGCGCCGACGCTTGCCACCTTGTAGCGGTCCGGGTAGGTCACCAGCAGGTTTGTCGAAAGAATCGATCCGTTCGACCAGCCAAGCGTCGCCACTTTCTCTGCATCCACAAATCCCTTTTCAATCAGAAAATCCACGCCCGCATTGATGTCCGGCGTTTCCAGATCGTAATACTTGCCGCAACAGATCGATTCCACCCACTTTAGTCCGTGGTTGCCGCTGCCGTGATAGTTCACCTGCAGTACGAACGCGCCTCGCTGCGTCAGCAACTGCAGCGGGTACGCCCAGTTGTTGTCCCAGAAATCCATGTCGGAGCCCGTTGGCCCGCCATGAATCGCCGTAATCAACGGATACTTTTTTCCGGCTTCATATTTCAAGGGGTAGTGCAGGATGCCTTCCACCTCATCGTTATTCGCGCCCTTCCATCGGATCACTTCCGCTTTCGCAATCGCGCGCGACTTGATCAGGCCTTCATTCATATGCGTAAACTGAACCGGCGAAACCAGTTTGTTTCCGTCGAGCCGCGCGTGGTAATGCTGCGGCATCATGCTTGCCGTCGAGTATTCGTAAACCATCGTCTTGCTGTCCGGCGTCACCTCAAACCGCGCGATGTTTTTCGCTGTGTCGCCTTCGAGCGGCGCGCGCTTCCAGGTCCATACACCGTTGGTGACGCTGGCGTTGTAACGGGCCACCTCGAACCGGCTCCCAGCCGCCAGTCCCGCGACGAACCCGTCGCTCGTCGCCGAAAATCCGCCCCCGATGCCATTTTCCCAATCCAGCGGTACCGCCGTGCTCTTCCCCGTGGCGACGTCATAGAAATAGAGCAACTCGATGGAAGCCGTGATGAACTTGGGATCCGTCGAAAATGGCGCCATGGCGTAAAATCTTTCCTGGCCCATCATCCACGAAAAGGCCCGCGGATAAATGCGGCCCTCAGCGAAAATCTGCTTCTCCGTCCCGTCCGCCAGGTTGTGCAGAATCGTCACTGGCGGAACTTTCTGGTCAAACGTGTAGTGCAAGCTCTTCTCGTGAACCGCGACCACGTACTTGCCGGTGCTGGAGACGCTCCAGTTTCCGATCCAGTCGGTGTTCGTCGTCAATCGCGTGATCTTCTTGTCCTTCATGCTGATTTTGAACAGGCGCACTGGCGGCTTGTGGTCGGCGTCGTCGGCGACCTCTGAATCGTCTTTGCGTTTCTTCTCCGCTTGCTCATAAGCGCTGGGATCTTCTTCCGCGCTGAAGATAACGGTTTCATTGTCCAGCCAGTCCACCCGCTGCGGCCCTCGCGCCAGTTCAGTCAGCACATAAGGCTCCCCGCCGTACGGATTGATCAACCAGATCTGCGTCGCCGCCGTGTCCGGCTTGGCTTGAGGCCGCGCCCGAGTACTGATGAACGCGATCCACTTGCCGTCCGGCGACCAGTTGAACGAAGAAATCGTGTCGGTGCCGCGGGTAAGCTGGATTTCCTGGTCCATTGCCGTGCTCGAGAGAAACAGGTTCGAAGCCACTCCATCCTTTTCCTTGTCGCCTTGGGCCTTGATCCACGCCACACCTTGCCCGGCCGGCGAGATCCGGAATTGCCGCGCGCTCTCCGCGAAGATCACGTCCTCCGCTTTCCATGGCGATGTCTTTGCTGGCGGGGTGGCCTCCTGTGCCGC
Organism: Candidatus Limnocylindrales bacterium; assembly: GCA_035577585.1. Taxonomy (GTDB): domain Bacteria; phylum Acidobacteriota; class Terriglobia; order Acidiferrales; family UBA7541; genus Acidiferrum. The sequence continues at coordinate 4,918 of DATLVJ010000461.1, read as the reverse complement.
CCCCGGCCTATTCGCGAAACCGCAGCAAAGGGCAACAAACACAAAAAAACGAAGCAGGCGAAATGTCATCGAGATCCTCAGTTGGTGATGTGCTATTCGGCGCGCGTTCCACATCCAATCACACGCGCAAAGAGAATAGTGGAATTGACGCAAATTGGGAATGGTGTAGTCTGATGCCCGCTGCCAAAAAGGGGAATTAAGGATGGCTCCAACAAAACCGGTGTTTACCAAGGAGACGTTTCGCTTCTTTCGCGACCTCGGCAGAAACAACAAGAAAGTCTGGATGGACGCGCATCGCGACCGTTACCAATCCGCCGTGGTCCAGCCGTTTCGCCGCCTGCTCGAAGAGCTTGCCCCAGCCGTTTTGATGCTTGACGACCGCTTTGACACCACTGGCCGCACCGGCGCAAATTTTTCCCGTATCAATCGCGACATTCGTTTCGCGAAAGACAAAACTCTTTACAAGACGCAGATGTACCTGAAATTTCAGCAACCACTTCCGGGCGACCGCGAAAGCGGTCAACTCTACGCGGGACTTTCGAGCGAAGTGGTCACCGCCGGCTTCCGTATCTACTCTGGGCCGAAGAGGCGCGAATCCACTCTGGCGCTGGTGGCGGAGCCGCGCATTGCCGAAAAACCTCGCTGGGTCGCGGACCAGAAGCGCCGCCTCGGCCGGAAATTCGACAGCTATTGGTACACTACCGAAAAAGGGAACTGGACGAAGCACGAAGGCTGGCCGGTTCGCGTGGAAGACTGGAAGAAAATCCAGGGCTGGATCGTACGCCGGAAAATGAAGACCGCCGAAGCGACAAAGCCGGGCTTCACAAAAGAGTTGTCCAAAATATTTCGCGAAGTCTATCCGCTTTTGAGATTCACAAGCATCCCGTAATCGCGATTCGCGCAAAGGGAGTAACCGTGAACCGACTCTTGCAGATGCTTCTCTGGACCGCCGTAGCCGCCCTCGGTGCCGTCGCGCTTGGTACTATCGCCTTTCACCGCGGCGAGCCCATCAACGCGACCTGGTTTGTCCTCGCCGCGGCCTGCTCCTACCTGGTTGCCTATCGCCTTTATTCGGCGTTCATCGCGGCCAAACTGCTCGCTCTCGACAACACCCGCGCCACACCCGCCGAACGCCGCGACGACGGCCGCGACTTCGTCCCTACCAACAAATGGGTGCTCTTTGGCCATCACTTTGCCGCGATTGCAGGGCCGGGCCCGCTGGTCGGTCCCACTCTCGCCGCGCAGTTCGGCTATCTTCCCGGCACGTTGTGGCTGATTGCCGGCGCCGCGTTCGCTGGCTGCGTCCAGGATTTCGTAATTCTCTTCTGCTCGATCCGGCGCGACGGCAAAACTCTCGGCGAAATGGCTCGCGACGAAGTCAGCAAACGCGGCGGCTTGATCGCGCAACTTGCCGTCCTTGCCATCATGATCATCCTTCTAGCCGTGGTCGCCCTCGTTGTTGTCAACGCTCTGAAAAGCTCGCCGTGGGCCACGTTCACACTGGCCATGACCATTCCTATCGCTCTGCTGCTTGGCGTCTATCTCCGCTATTTCCGGCCCGGCCGCGTTCTCGAAGCCTCGCTGATCGGCGTCGCGCTGGTTCTCTTCGTCGTCGTCGCGGGCCAGTGGGTGGCCGATTCACCCTATCTGGCAAAGGTCTTCACGCTCGGTGGCGTCACGCTGGCCTTCGCGATTATCGCCTACGGGTTCGCTGCTTCGGCCTTACCGGTCTGGCTGTTGCTTGCGCCCCGCGATTATCTAAGCGCATTCATCAAGGCTGGCGCGATATTCTCCTTGGCCGCAGGAATCCTGCTGGTTCGCCCGCAAGTGCTGATGCCGCCGCTCACACGCTTTGTGGACGGCACCGGCCCCGTCTTCGCCGGAAAAATCTTCCCCTTTTGTTTCATCACCATCGCCTGCGGCGCGATCAGCGGCTTCCACTCGCTGATTTCCAGCGGCACCACTCCGAAAATGATTCTGCGTGAAGGCCACGCCCGCTTCATCGGCTATGGCGCCATGCTGCTCGAGTCCTTCGTCGGCGTCATGGCCATGGTCGCCGCCTGCGCGATGACGCCGGGCGTCTACTTCGCCATCAACAGCCCCGCTTCCATCGTCGGCGCCACGCCGGATGCCGCAGCCGCCACGATTTCCAGTTGGGGCTATCCCCTCTCCGGCGCAACGATGACCAGCCTGGCACATGCTGTCGGAGAGCAGACTCTGCTGAATCGCGCGGGTGGCGCTCCGTCACTCGCCGTCGGTATGGCGCAGATTTTCTCCAGCACCATCGGCGGCGACCGCCTGCTCAGCATCTGGTATCACTTTGCCATCATGTTCGAAGCTCTCTTCATCCTGACGGTTCTCGACGCCGGTACTCGCGTCGGCCGCTTCATGATTCAGGAACTCGGCGGCCGCGTCTGGAAGCCCATGGGCCGCATGAACTGGATGCCCGGAGTTCTTCTTTCCAGCGCGTTGATCGTCGGCGCCTGGGGATATTTCCTTTATCAAGGAGTGATAGATCCGCTCGGCGGCATCAATTCGTTGTGGCCGCTCTTCGGCATCGCCAACCAACTGCTGGCAGCCGTTGCGCTCGTGGTAGCGACCACGATTCTGCTGAAGATGAGCCGGTTGAAATGGATCTGGGTGACGCTGCTGCCGATGACGTGGCTGGTGATCATCACCATGACCGCGAGCTATCAGAAAATCTTCAGCGCCAATGCGCGCATCGGATTTTTGGCACAGGCGAATGCGATGGCCGCCCAGCTTGCAGCCGGAAAAATCGCCGCCACAAAGATCGCGGACACACAGCGGCTCATCTTCAATCTCCGGCTGGATGCGGTGGTCACCGCCGTGCTCGCCGCGATGATCCTGGTCCTGCTCGTGGAGGCTCTGGCGCAGTGGTACGCCATCCTCAGCCGCGGCAAAGAACCGGTGTTGCAGGAAACGCCATACGTGGCGACGCAGTGGGCGGAGGGCGACTGATGCAAACATTCTGGCGGCAATTTGCACATGTGACCCGGAATTTCTGGCGCGGCCTGCGCCAATGGAGCGGCGATTCCGCCTACGAAACCTATCTAGCCTGCGCCGTGCGTCAGCACTCGCAGAAGCCCCTGTCCGCCACTGAATTCTACGTCGAACAGTTAAACCGAAAATATTCCCGCCCCAACCGCTGCTGCTAAAGCGCCCCCGTAGCGTCCACCTTCAGGTGGACCCGCTTGCCTTTGTAGCGGCCGCCTTCCTAGGCGGGCGCCTTGCCTCGGACAAATTCGTGCTCGGGCCGGTTGAGGCCGCTACATATCCTCATGGTCTTCCGCAGGTTTCAACGCTGTAATCTTATGCGCGATCTTCACGCCGCTTTTCTTCACCCCGGCCAGAATCGCCCGCCGCGCATCCACCGGAAGAGCCTCCGGCGGAAACACGCCCTCTGTATCGCGCGGAAAAAACTTGATGAATTGCGCCGCCACGTGCGCCGTCGCAAAAGCCACCGGCGTGTTGAACTTCCCCTGCCGCCGGATCTGATACAGCGTGGGAAAAATCGCGTCGCTGCGAATGGAGAGCCGTTGGTCCTCTTTAGGAGAATGCTTTACCCCAATCACGATCACCGATGCCGCGAACCGCGCATTCTGCAAAACACCCCGGCGGATCAGCGCGGCGATTTTCCGCGGCGAAGAAGTTTCCGGAAAGTGCCGCCGCGTCAGTCCTCGTGATTTTGAGAGTATTCCCAGCTTGTGCCAGCGGCGCAGCCGGTCAAACTCGTTGCCGCCAATCTTCACGTCAAGTTCTCGCATAGCGATGTAGTGCGGCAGCGTGGCCACTTCATCCTGCGCCGCCAGAACCACGTTTGCCGCGCCGATGGGATCCGGGAATCGGAATTTCTCCAATTCCGAAAAACGCTTTGCCAGTTGATATTTCTTGTCGCGGTATATCCGCGGGTGAGAAATAGCTTCGTCAAAGGAAACTTCCGGCGACCACTGCGAAATCGGGTCATCGCTTTCCGTGCTTTCGTAAAGCCGGATATGCACCGACTGGACTTCATCCAGCAAATCCGCCGCGCGCTTCACCAGCAGGTTCGTCAGCCCAGGAGCCGCGCCGGTATTGATCAGCGCCGCGCGATGCTTTTCTTCGAATTTCTTTTTGTAACGCACCTGCTCCGGCTTAAACGGATTCCGCGTCAAGTGCGAGCTAAGGTCGAGGTAATGCGCTCGAAGGCGCAACGCAGCCCGGATCACGATCTGGTTGAAAACCGAGGCCGATGCGTTGACGATCAACTGGCAGCCCTTCGCTGCCTTGACGATGGCGCGCAGGTTCCGCGCATTCACATTGGTGATGGGTATGGCCGATTTCTTCCCCAGAAAGCGCCGCGCCCGCGCGGGATCGCGATCCCCGCACCAGACCACATGTCCCTGACGTTCCAGGAGTTGCGCGAGCAGCGAACCGGTCGCGCCCGCACCCAAGATAAAGATTCGCATGGCGTTAGCAGACTTTATCACACTCGGCGCAAACCGCAGGTGGCGGGATGAAAGTGTAGTTACACCCCGGGCCGCAGCGGCAGAAGTGCCTCAGGGTTGGGCTGTTTTCAGTGGAGGCTCGGTAAGAGGAATATCCACCGTGATTGGAAAATGATCGGAAAGCGCCACATCCGGAGCATTATTCACTTCCTGCAGCGTCCGGGCAAAATGCGGGGCGAACTTGTAGCTGCCCCCCGGCTTGGAGTCGTCCGTGGCGTATCCTTTAACAAAAAACCAGTCGAGTTTGTATTCGCCGACGAGTCCGCCGTACGTACGGGCCAGAGCAAACGTGTACCGGAAGCCCTTGGTGGCTCGCTGATTTGAATCACTCAGCGTTCCGCCCCGGTTGTCCGCGCTGCGGGGCGCCTCACCTCGAAAGTCAAAAGCGTTCCCGTCTTCGAAGCGATAGTCCT
>DATLVJ010000460.1:0-7383 GCA_035577585.1 Candidatus Limnocylindrales bacterium | reverse complement strand
TTCGCAATCTGGCTGCCCATCTCTGCTTTGGCACGGAAACATTGCAGCAATTCCCGCAAAACATTTTCCCCGGATTAGGCCCCGCGTTTCCCGCGGATTACTCGGCGCTCGATGATATGCGCGCCGCCGGTCTTCTAACCGATTGCGAAATTCCATTGGCGCTCGTCTATTGGACAAGCAGCGGCCTGGTCTTCCTCGACGCCTGGGCCGTCCGCCGGGCCCTGATACCGTCCGCCGCCTCAGCAAAATGGGCGCCCTTCGTCAGCCCTCGCCGTCTCGCTGAGAGCCTCGCTTGTTTCTTGCAATTTCAGAAGCAAGTGGAGGAACTGCAAGCCAATCTGCCGCAGAGCCAGCTCGCATCCGCCGTGTCGATAGATTATTTCCGATACTTGACTGCACTGGGGTTCCTGCCCATAGCTGGCGTCAAATCCTCAATTGGTTTTGATTATTTGCAATTCTTCACAAATCTTACATTTCGCGATCCAGTTTTCATCGAAGGAGCATCTCTGGATTCGCTTTTCGGCCGCTCGCTTCGCTATCCACCAATTGACCTCACTAACCAAGAGATGTTTTGGCTCTATCGAGTGAGGGAGAACATGGAGGCTGTCGCCGGCAGCACGCTAAACCAGCCTCGACCCTACATGATCTTCACAAACGGTCATATCGGCTTTCAAGGAGATGCACATTACGACCTGAATTACTGGGATTACGCGAACTACGATTGACGCATCACAACAGCTAAGTCCAGGTAGAAAGCGAGAACCAACAATGGCAACGATTGCAAATCATGTGAGGCCGGGCCAACTCATCGCTTCAATTGCGATGAATTCGCTCTTAGACAGGGTAAGTTCACTCGAAGACAGAGTTACCGCCCTCGAAGGGGGCGGCAATTCGACCGGAGCTGCTGTGATAATTGGAATTTCGCCCTCGGGTCCGGTTCAGGTCGGGCAGCCGCTGACCGTGTCAGGGCAGAATTTCGGATTTTCAATTGGTGCGCAGCAGGTATTCATTGACAACGTTCAGGTCAATGCCTTTCAGGCCGGATCGAGTGACCAGAAACTGATTTTCGTTGTTCCCACGTCGATCTCAAATGTGCCCGCGCAGGGTAGATCCGCGACTCTCTCGGTCAGCAATGGAATTCTGCCACCCGCCAAGCAAGCTATTTTTCTATTGCCAGCGTTTACTCTAACCGGCGGGGTCGACGTTAATTATGTCGGGGCGACTACAGGCGCCATCACTCCAACACAGCAAGCGACTTTTCAGTTCACCCTGAAGTCGCAAGCTAGCCTCGACGCAACATTTGCCATTCAGCCGTTGATCACGGGACCCGCCAACGCCGTTGCCTTTAACGCCAATCTTCAGGTCCTCGACGAAAATCAGGCGGTCAATTCCGCAAAGACAATTCAGCTTTTCGCTGGTCAGCAGAAGACTTTTTTCATCAGCATCAATCCAGTCCCACTTGGGTCCAGTGGCTCATTCGATCTTGCGGTAAACGCTTCCTCAGGTACTCTTTCAGGAGGTTCAGGCTCGCAGACGTTTACGGTGGGACAGGCTCCACCCCAGCCTGACACTACCATCACCCTGAATTATTCCAGCGCTGCTTTCCTTCCTGCTGGCAACGGTTCCGCAACGCAAAGCCAGATTCAACTCAAATCCGGTGCCCAGGCCAAGATCACATTCCAAGCCACATTCACGGTTGCAGGCACCTATGACATTACTGCCGCCGTGACTTCTGGGAGCAATTGGACCGCTGGGTTGTTTGCACAAACCACCATTACTCCGGTCGTAATCAGCGCCGCGGATTTAAGTAACGCAAGTCACGCCGCCAACCGATTGTTGGATTACCTGGTGGTTGCCGCGTCAAATGCAAGCGCGGCAGGGAAAGTGGAGTTCCGCGTCAAGAACGAAGCGGTCACCACGCTTTGCACCCACCCCGTGGATTTGGCGCTCATTCCATAGAGACCCAGCCGTCTTTGGTTACTCAGGAATTGTATTTGTAACTCACGGAAAGAAAGGAAAATAGCATGAAAGTTAGCTCGGAATTCTACGGTGCCCTTTCCTCTAAGTTGCTGATTCACCATTCGCGACTATGCTGGTTATCACTCATAATCGGCACGATCCTTTTGATTGTCGCTTTTCCATTTGCCACAACTGCACAAGTTGCGTGCATTCCTCCACCCACCAACCGTGTGCCGGGGCTGCCAGGCCCGCCTGATTGGGGGACCCTGAACCCCCCGAACACACCAACAAAGACTGGGCTCGATGACCCTCGCTGGGACGGAGCAGGAAGCTTGACTTTTGCAAATGGCACGTCCGGCGACACTGCTCAGTTCCGCGCTCTCGCCTCCGGCGGAAAATTGTTTCTGTCCTGGCAGGTCGTGCTGCCACCACAGAGTCCAGCCGCCGCCAATGTGGTCTATGTCGGGTTCACGCAGGCAGGGGGAACACCCACACACTTCGCGATGACAATCAATTTGCATAGCACGACTCCAAGCACGGACACGACGGACTACGATTTGGGAGCTTGGTCTGTGGACAGTGCCGGAGTACCAACAACGCTGGGGTTCATACCTGCCTGGGTGAACAACACTCGAGTGTGGATCACCAACAGCAACTTTGCAGTACAGATGATCGTGCCAATCAGCACGGCGGGTATCAGTTCGGGTGTGAATCTGGGAACGGATTTCAAGATGTGGTTTGAGATGCAAGAATCTTTGCCGCCTGCGACGCCTGCAACAGTGTGGGACGCGGTTTTTCCAGATGGCCGCGGGGGAACTCCGATCGCCACCGACGTAACATCTCCTTTCGCCATTCAATACCCGGCCCCAAGCTCATGGGCCACATTTCATCAATCGACTGGTCCCGGTGATCCTGCCTGCACGTTGGGAGGTATTTCGATTAACGAAAGCCAGATCGGCACACATAATCCCATTCCCCACGAGATCTTGTTCAGTAAAGTGGGAGTAAATACTCTCGTCAATACGTTCTTCGCCAGCCCTACTAACGGCATGACCACACCGATTCCCGCCGGCGGTCTCACTGCAACGTTTCGCATTGCTGACTGGGGCAGCACGTACGACCCGAATGCGCCATACACCCTAATTCCGGGTGGACAGGACGTGCCTAGCACGGCTCTCATACCCGGTGGCGGTACCACAGCAGCCAACACCAACATTACCTTCAATTGGATTGTGCAGGACATTCTGATGGGTGAACAGTGGCTGACGGAATTTCGAGGTGGGAAGGAACCAGATCAGTGCATGCTCGTGACACTTGCGGGCGGGACACTTGTAACCTGGCAAGCAAGCCACATCTTCAACCTAGGCGACACCATCGTTGACCCCATGGGCAATCTTCAAAAGGTCACTGTGGCCGGTAAGTCGGGCGGGACGCAGCCACCATTTAACGGTGTCGGCGGGGGTACTACGCCAGATAACGCAGTTACCTGGACAAATGCAGGCCCTGCAATAGGCCCTGGATTGACTTTCCTGAACAACAGCGTCTTAACGAACATGGACTTTGTTGGGGCTTCCAGATTTGAGCGCGCAGCAACTATCAATATCCAGAATCTGGCCCCCCTCGGTAGCGCTCCTCGGGACGTCTACCTGTATGTTGTAACGGCGAACATGCCCTCGATTGTGGAAGCAACTTGGAAGGATCTGTACAACAAACTGTTCGGCACACCAGACCAAAGAAATAGCCAGAAAACTCAGGAAGTCCTTAACCGGATGTCTCGAGCGCAAGTCAACGAAGCCGTGCCTTCCTACCGCGTGTTCGTCTTCCACGACTCCGGTAAGAAGATAAAGGTTCAAAGCAAGGACTACCTCATTGTTCATCCCCAAAGTGGTTTCGGCTACTTCGTATTGCCCCACGCTGATGTGAATGGCTGGGTAACCGCTCTGCAGGGTGCGACACAGATCGCTAACAATCTCTACCGCATAGCAGTTCCAAATAATGGGGTAGCCAAAGTGACCACGAAGATAAATGCTGTCGAAATCCTCCCAAAGAATTGCTTCGGTCATATAAAGTGGCCAGCCGCTTCGATACTCCTCGTTGGAATCTTCCTTCTTGGATTCGTTGTTTATCCCGTGGGGAGTAAAAGGCACTAGTTATGTGGATAGCCACACTCACTGCCACTGAGATTCTGGATTCTGGGCTCTCAGCGATCATGATTCCCGAGCTTTTTGAGGTCATCGCGCTGTTAGCGGCCTTATCTTACACTCTGCGTTCCGCTCGGCGCGACGGCCTTGAGCTGCGCGCAATGTACTGGGCCGGAGCAAGTGCCATCCTCCTGGGCCTCTGGGGCGGCTACTTGCTTGGTTTCGTATATTACGGAACCGACGGCCGGCCGTGGGCCTGGCTGCGATTCTGGTCGGGAGGCGAAGCGCAATATGGCGGACTCCTGGCCGGAGCACTGGCCGTCGCCGCCTACTTGCGCATCCGCAAACAGCTCTTTCTTCGCTACGCCGATGCGATGGCGCCCGCGGTCGCACTCGGCGTGGCGGTTGGCCGCATTGGCTGTTTTCTGAACGGAGACGATTTCGGCACGCTCACTCAGCTTCCCTGGGGAGTGCGCTTTCCGCCTGGCACGGAAGCCTACGCCGATCACTTCGCGCGTGGATGGATCGCTCCGGGAGCGGAGTTCTCACAGGCCGTTCATCCCGTGCAGCTCTACGCTTCGCTGCTCGCCCTGGCTCTTTTCATGGGCCTTGTCCATCTGCGCGAGTCCGCGCCCGGAACACGCCTGGCGGTGTTGGCTTGCGTTCACGGCGCCACCCGCTTCTTCATCCAATACTGGCGTGGCGACTTCGAGCGCGTGCTCGGGCCCTTCTCTTTGACGCAACTCCTCAGCCTCGGCCTCGTTCTTCTTGGCGGCGGATTCTTGATCGTCCAATCGCTACGCAGTTCCGCGGCGCTGGACGCGCCCACCGCTTTGCAAATGGGCCAGGGGGGACGCTGACACGCATGAGCGCTCAAGCCATGGGGGAGCAGACGCGTTCTTCCTCGCAGACCGGGGAAGATCGAATCGCTGCACGGCTGCGGGTGGGACACCTGCTCAACACCGTAAGCCTCGAAACACCGTGGCTGCCGCCTACCTCGACACTAATCGTCCGCAAATTCCGTGACCCGCTGCCGCGAGGCCTCTGCAAAGACGCAGACTTACGATTCGCTTCCAGGGACTGGGAGAATGCTGCGCTTTCCGCGCTGCGCGAAGAGTCTCTCCATGCGGCACGGCCGGCGCTTGGCTCAGTCGCAGGTGCGACCAACGCCGTTCTTTTCGAATCTCCAGCGGATCTGATCGCTTGCCTGGCACGCGATTTGTGCTCGGGCGATGCTTTTCTTTGCTGGTGGTGGAAAAGTTACATCCGTGGCGTCACCAGTTCGCTTTCCGCTCTGCTGTTGGCCGCGTTTCGCCGTGAGCCACGCCATGTTCCCATGGCAGTGGAAAAACTTTCCCATTGGGGAGCGACCGAGCGGGTGATTTCGCAGCTAAACCCTTCGCATGCGGATTCTCTGCTTCGAGAAATTCTCTCGGCGCACGGATTGCCAAGGCTCTTCACTGCGATTCATTCGGGAACATCGGAAATACAAGCTTCCTGCACCACCGCGGACCGCGGATTATTCAAACTTGCTCCAGCGAGCGATCATTTCCTCCAACCCCCGGCGTTACCCTGGGCACCTCATGTAAGCGCGCAGCTCACGCCCAGTTATCTTGGGCTGGAGCGGCGCGTGCTGATTGGCATCTCGCTGCTGCTTGCACGAACTCCCCAGCGTCCGCGCACCGCTGAATTTGAAAACCAGCTAAAAAAGTGGGCTGCCAGTTCTGCCCACGAACAGGAGATCTCCCCGCTCGGCGCCACCGCGGGGAACGATGCTCTGTTTCCCTGGTTCGCCGGCACTCCGTCAAGAATCGAGATACTCCCGCGGGAGAAGCCTTCCGACTCTGCCGTTCAATGCGTGCAATCATCCGACGGCGGGGAAACATCGATTACTCAGGTTGAGCGCAGTTCGCCAAATGCGGGCACTGATGATGCCGCCATTTCCCTCACCGAGCCAGATTCTTCCATTCCAACCGATGGTGTCTTTTCCGCATCGGATTTCAATCTGCAAGCGGGTGTTGTCACACGACTCGGCGGCGTCCTGTTTCTCATTAATCTCTTCCGCAACCTCAATTTCTTTTCTTACGTCGAAACCAGCCTCCCGCTCGCCTCGCCTCCCGGCCCTTGGGCTCTCCTGGAATTGTTTTCGAAGTCTCTTCTGCCCCGGCTCCCAGACGATTTGCGGCGGGACCCCATCTGGCTGGCACTACAGACGCTGGACGGGCGCGGAAGAGACGAGCCTGCGGCAGGCGATTTTTCGGGCTGCGAAGAGTACCAGTTGCCCCGCGACTGGCTTTTTCAAATTCCCGCGCAGCAACAAGGTTGCTTGACTTTTTCCGCGCGAGAGAATCGTTTGCTCGTCCGCTATCCCGAAGGATTCACCGTATTCGATTCGATCGCGGAGGAACTGAAGATAGGTCCATCGCCGCGCCGGATCCTGGAGCGAATCCAGAATACATTCTCCGGTGAATGTCGCTACGGCAGGCCAACGCGCGATTCCCGAAGAAAAATCGCCAGTCTCTCCGGGACGGTTCCCGCGGAATGCGTGCCAAATCCGGCGCTCCGACGCTTTCTGCAATTTTTCTCCCCGTTCTTCCGCTGGACCCTGACTCATGCGCTGGCGCCCGGCGAGACGAACCATCCCCATGGTATCCCGGAGTTCTTGCGCCGTCCGGGATGCCTATACATAACATCCACGCACGTGGACCTCGTTATGGATATCAATCACGTGACGCTTGCCACTCGGCTGGCGGGATTGGACGCCAACCCCGGCTGGGTGCCCGAACTCGGGCGTGCCATCACATTTCACTATCGCTGATTAGTGTAAACATGAAAACACTCGCTAAACCATTTACCGACATTCCCGAAACGCCCAGAGGACATCTGGGGTTGATTTCCTACGAAGCCGTCTTCCGGATCATCTGTTATCTCCGCGCGCGGGCGTTGTCGAGCGAGCGAACCCTGGATACGGTCTTCGAGGAATTCCCGTTTCTGGGCCCCTACTTCGCGGAAATCCGCCCGCGCCTCCCTGAGGACATTGACTGGGTCAACTCGCTGCAATGGTTGAGCGACGAAATGGAAAACTGGGAAGAGCAAAGCGTGGCCTGGCTGCCTTTGCGCGGCCTGCGCCATGAATTGAAACTCCGCCGCGAAACTTTGTTGGTGTGGACGCTTTTGGGTCTCGCGGAGGAAGATTCGCACTTTGCCTCGCTTTTTACAAAACTCCAGGGCGCCCGCGCGCGCGAACGCCCGACGCTGGGACTCCTTCGCGCCCTTGTCGAGG
>DATLVJ010000459.1:0-3745 GCA_035577585.1 Candidatus Limnocylindrales bacterium | reverse complement strand
AAGTTACGCTGCATCCGATCCACGCCAACCGATAGGCTGTCTTCGAGCGAGAAGTTCTTCGAGTGTTTCGCGAAGACGGGGCTATAGTCTCCCTGAAAGGCGAGGTTGTGACACACGAATACGCGCAGACCGACGGTGCAGGACAAACGGAAGCGTTTGTTATTAGCATTCCGGATTCCGATGGCGAATCGGCATCCATCGAAGCTCGTCTCGAGATCGATCACACCGAACATTTCCATACCGTCTTTTGACACTGCGAACTCCTCACCTACGACGCCGATGTGGCGGCGGCTCAGGGTCTCGACCAGACCCTCCACGACTGCAAGGTGAGGGATCGGGACATGGGTTGTAGTTGCCGGCGGCGTTGGTACTTGCGCCAATTCCGCCCGCGTTATTTTGCCGGTGCACGGGATAAGCGTGCTTGTTTCTGACATTGGGTTTATTCTCCTTTTCGAATTGATTGAGACCGCAAGATATTGGCCTTGAACACGGCAGCGAGATCACCCAGCCTCCGGCCAGGAGGCAATATGAACTCGATTCGAGCCGCGTTCTACGCGCGTGTTTCCAGCGAACAGCAGGCGACCGCGCACACTATCGAAAGTCAGCTTGCCGCTCTTTCCGAGCGCGCGCAGGCCGACGGTTCACCGGTGCCGCTGGAGCGACAATTTGTCGACGACGGATACAGCGGTGCTACATTCGTTCGCCCTGCAATGGATCGTCTGCGCGATCTGGCCGCCGTCGGCGGCGTCGATCGCATATATGTCCACTCACCCGACCGACTGGCGCGCAACTACGCCTATCAGGTTCTGCTGATCGATGAGTGGCGCCGCGTTGGTGTCGAAATAGTCTTCTTAAACCGATCGCTGGGGCAAAGCCCGGAGGACGACCTGCTGCTTCAGGTACAAGGCATCGTCTCGGAGTACGAGCGAGCCAAGATCATGGAGCGTAGCCGGCGGGGCAAGAAGCATGCCGCTCAGCGCGGGTCGCTCAACGTCATGTCCCACGCACCGTACGGGTATCGCTACATCACCGTTCACGACGGCCAAGGGCAAGCCCGGTTTGAGCCGATTCCAGAACAGGCAGACGTCATCAGGGACATTTTCACGTGGGTCGGACGGGAACGCTGCAGCCTGGGGGAAGTCTGTCGTCGCCTTCAGGGCGCCGGTGAACTGATGGCGACGGGAAAGCGCATCTGGTCTCGACAAACCGTCTGGCACATTCTCCAGAATCCTGTGTATCAGGGGACAGCGGCCTATGGAAAAACGCATATGATGCCGCGTACCAGAAAATCGCGCCCGCGACCGTCCCGCGGCCGGCCGGCGGAGCCTCGCCGCAGCCATTCAGCAATTGCGGTCGATCAGCAGGAGTGGGTGTTTGTGCCTGCACCGGCGGTCGTGGATAGGGCGCTGTTCGACGCGGCTCAGGGCCAACTCCGTGAGAATCGCACCCGCGCTCGATTGGGGCCGCGGAGGCCAGGTCATCTTCTGCAGGGTCTGACCTGCTGCGCCCTCTGCGGATACGCGTTCTACGGCAAGACGACTCGTCAAAGAGGGAGGGGCCACCGTATGAGGGACTTCCGCTGCTATCGGTGCTCTGGGACCGATGCTTACCGGTTCGGAGGCGAGCGCATTTGCAGTAACACGCAAATCCGCGCGGAGTCATTGGAAGCCGAGATATGGGAGAACGTATGCAAGATTGTGAGGAATCCTGGAAGCCTGCAGCAGGAGGACCAGGACAGCATCCAACGCAAAGAGTTACCGGAGAATGTCGATGCCCTGAGGGCGCAGCGCCAGAAGCTGCGGCGCGGACTGGAGCGCCTGATCGACAGTCTTGCCGAGGGCGTGATTGATAAAGACCAGTTCACGTCTCGCATGAACCGAACGAAGGCTCGTATGGCCGACATCGATAAGAAGATTGGCACCCAAGCGGCCGACGAGGAGCTGCGGACACACGTGCGCTCGGTGATGAACCGTCTTGCCGAACTTTCAACTCACCTGCAGTCGCAGCTGAACGATGCAGACTGGGCCACCAAGCGCGAAATTGTCCGCGCCCTTGTTCAGCGCATTGAGATTGGGCCAACGAAAGTCGCGGTTGTCCTCCGTCTACCGACGGGAACGAGCGCCCGAGCTATGGAGCCGATTATGGTGATATTGTCCCGGGTGTGAAATGACCTGCGAGTGCCAAGCCTTTGAAAATCGTCCGCTATGGCAAGCACGGGAGCTAACACGCCTGGGACGATGTTTCCGACGCTACTGGGCCGCGGTGACGACGACCTACCGGCTAGGCCCCTTAGACCCCCGGCCCTCTGCTTCCATCAGGTTTGTGAGGATGTCATTAATGCGCCTCAGGTGGCCTTCGCCTTTGGACTTCAGCCAATCGAGAACTCGCGCATCGAGGCCCACGCTGACCGCCACCTTCCGCCGGACGTCCCGCAGTCGCACCATGCTTGCCAACTGCTCATCGGTAAGGCGCGGGATGTTTTCGAGATTGAGACGCGATTCGTCTCCGGTCGCTTGGCGCTCGGCGGCGCGGCGGAGTGCGCGCCGCTCCTGTTCAGTCCGTCGCCTGTTCCTGATATCTCCGGATCTCACGCTTTTCAGCCCTACGGGCCGATATGATGCGGATGATTTCTTCGCCATGATCGTCCTCTCGGTATGTGTGAACAACCAGCAGCAGGACGTTGACCTCTGGCTCAATACGCGCCACGCCGATTGCGTGCCAGCGTCGCTGTCTTGTTTCGTCTATGCGGTTCAGACCGATAAGGCAGCGCTCGTTCTCGAAGACTAACGCCGCCGACTCGAAATGAGATTCGTTCGTGTTTCCGCTGCTTCCGTCGGTTTTTCGCTTGGTCCCATTCGTAACGCACTATGTATATACAAACTGTATTCCACAGACCGCCCTAACATCAACGGTAGTCCCTCAAATGATGGAGTTCACAAAGAACGCAGCATCCCTCAGGCGGTTGAGATGATTTTCACCGGGTCTTTTGGGCCGATACGAACCCCCCTCTAAGAGGGGATTTCAATTCTCAATACGCCATCGCACACTCGGCTTGGCGGGCGTCTGTTGAACGCTCCCGCAGGTCCTAGGGAACAGCGGGTTGCCTGGCGGCAGACGCCCGGCCAATGCGATGCCAGAAGCGAACGCGGCAGAATGCGCCGAAGAGAAACGTCTGTGTCTCGGGAGCCTAGTCGAGATCCAGCGTTCGCACATAGATGCGCTCAGCTCGGGAGACGGTCCTGTAGCCCGGTTCGAAGACGAGATCCGTGTCGCACTATCGGCGTGGCAGCACGCCCGCTACGCTTATATGCGGCACATTTCGGATCACGGCTGTCGGCCTGGGAAAAATCTGATCTGACTGCGTGATAAAAAGTGCGTTGCTGGTCAACAGCCATGCTCCTTGATGTGGCCCGTGAAAGCCTTTCGGGCGGCTTGCCATTGTTTGTAGGCCGCGTTCGATTCTGGCTTGCCTTTGGCGCGAATGGTTTCTTTGATTTTGTCTTCCAGGTCGGCAAGAAGGCGTTCGCGCTCTGGGCAAATTGGGCGTTGAGTCTGATCCATTCCGGCCTTAGTGTAGCGGGCTGAGCGTGTCGGAATTAACCGAGAGAATCCCCTCGGAACTTTACCCGGCCAATGGCTTCCAACCGGCAAGCGATAGCTGTATCGTGTTACCGGCCCGCAGTCGCGTCCAAGCGCTTGCGGCTCCCACCTCCAAGAGCTGCGGACCCGAGGAACCGGGGCCCCT